>JAKSLI010000047.1 GCA_024401305.1 Bacteroidaceae bacterium
TTATGGATCCAATTCTTTCAGCAGTACTCGTTCTTGGAGGCATCGGATTGGTGGCAGCTGTCATCCTTTTCGTGTGCTCAAAGAAGTTTGCTGTTTACGAAGACCCTCGAATTGCTCAGGTTGCTGAGCTTCTGCCGGGTGCAAACTGCGGTGGTTGCGGCTTCCCTGGCTGTTCGGGTATGGCTGATGCACTTGTGAAAGGTGCTGATGCAGGTTCTCTCGACGGACTTATGTGTCCTGTCGGCGGTTCAGATTGCATGGGCAAGGTTGCCGACCTCCTTGGTATGGCAGTTGCCAATGGCGAACCAAAGGTTGCCGTTGTTCGTTGTAACGGCACATGTGAAAACCGTCCAAAGGTTGTGGAGTACAGCGGCTTGCGCACTTGTGCTGCAATGAACAGTTGCGGTGCTGGTGAGACTGCCTGCGCTTACGGATGTCTCGGTTGTGGCGACTGTGTTGCTGCTTGTACATTCGATGCTATCCACATGAATCCTGAAACAGGACTTCCTGAGGTTGACGAAGAGAAGTGTGTTGCCTGTGGTGCCTGCGCTAAGGCTTGTCCACGCAACATCATCGAGCTTCGCAACAAGGGACCAAAGAACCGTCGTGTTTTCGTTAGCTGCGTAAACAAGGACAAGGGTGCTATTGCAAAGAAGGCTTGTGCTGCCGCTTGTATCGGTTGTGGTAAGTGTGCAAAGAACTGTAAGTTCGAGGCTATCACTGTCGAGAACAACGTAGCATACATCGACTTCACTAAGTGTAAGCTCTGTAAGAAGTGCGTCATGGAATGTCCAACAGGTGCCATCCACGCTGTAGGTTTCCCACAGAAGGCTGCCGCTGCTGCTAAGCCAGCTGCTTCTGTTGCCGGCGTTAAGCCTGCTGCAACAGCTGCTCCTGCAAAGCCTGCCGCTCCAAAGGCTGCTATCCCTAACATGCCTTCATACCCAGTGCAGGGTGCAAAGCAGGTGGCTAATCCACGTCCACTCGTAGTAATCAAGTATAACAAGAAATAAATAGGAGGCTCGACACATGAATGTAAAAACATTTAGAATTGGTGGTGTTCATCCAGAGGAGAATAAAATCACCCATGAAGTTCCTACAGTTGTTGCCGAACTTCCAAAGCAGGCCATCTATCCTCTCACTCAGCACATCGGTGCTCCTGCCAAGCCTATCGTTGCAAAGGGCGACAAGGTGAAGGTTGGTCAGATGATTGCAGAGGTTAGCGGCTTTATGTGTGCTAACATCCACTCAGGTGTTTCAGGTACTGTTCTCAAGGTTGATACTGTGCTTGACACTGACGGCCGTCGCACTCCTGCTATTATTATTAATGTAGAAGGCGACGAATGGGACGAGAAGATCGACCGCTCTGACAAACTCGAAACTCTCGAACAGCACCCAGAACTCACACCAGAGTCAATCATCGCAAAGGTGAAGGAAGCTGGTATCGTTGGTATGGGTGGTGCGCGTTTCCCAACTCATATCAAGCTTGCTCCTCCTCCAGGAAACAAGGCTGAGTGCGTTATCATCAATGCAGTAGAGTGTGAACCTTACATCACTGCCGACTATCGTCTCATGATGGAGAAGGCTGACCAGATCATTGAAGGTACAAAACTTCTCATGAAGGCTGCAAAGGTTGACAAGGGCTACATCGGTATCGAGGACAACAAGCCAGCTGCCATCGAACTTCTCGCTGACAAGTGCGCTTCGATTCCAAACATCGAAGTTGTTCCACTCGCAAAGAAATATCCACAGGGTGGTGAGAAGCAGCTCATCGACGCTGTTATCCGTCGTCAGGTTCCTGCTCCACCAGCACTCCCTATCCATGTAGGTGCTATCGTTCAGAACGTTGGTACTGCATACGCTGTCTATGAGGCGGTCATGAAGAACAAGCCTCTCTTCGAACGTTACACTACAGTAACAGGTAAGAAACTCGAGAAGCCAGGCAACTTCCTCGTTCGTATGGGTACTCCTTTCCAGCAACTCATCGACGTATGTGGCGGTCTTCCAGAAGGCAACAACAAGGTGCTTTCAGGCGGTCCTATGATGGGTAAGGCTGTTACTAACCTTGAAGTTGCTGTAGGTAAGGGTGTAAACTCTATCACAGTAATCTCTGGCGAAGAGGCCGTACGCAAGGAAGCTGATCCATGTATCCGTTGTGCAAAGTGCGTAGGCGCTTGTCCAATGGGTCTTGAACCTTACCTCCTTTCTACTGCAAGCGCAATGAAACTGTATGACAAGTGCGAAGAAGAGGACATCGTTTCTTGTATCGCATGTGGTTCATGCCAGTTCACTTGCCCTTCTCACCGTCCACTCCTTGACAACATCCTCCAGGGTAAGGGCGCTGTAATGGGTATCATTCGCGCACGTAACGCTAAAAAGTAAAGACCCCCTCCAAACCTCCCCCACAAGGGGAGGCTTAAAGAAATTACCTTTAAAGGTTCGGTCTGTATTATAAATTAATGTAAGACTTTTACCCCCATAATTAGCAAGTCTAATTAAAAAGTCCTCCCCCTGTGGGGGAGTTAGAGGGGGTCTTATATGGGAAAACTAATAGTTTCACTTTCACCACACGCACATTCTAACGACTCGGTCGAGAAGAATATGTACGGCGTTATTATTGCGTTGGTGCCAGCATTGCTCGCTTCGTTCTATTTCTTCGGACTGGGCTCTGCTGTAGTCTGTGCCACAAGTGTGGCTGCCTGCTTGCTTTTTGAGTGGGCAATACAGAAGTTCATTATGAAGCAGGAGCCAAGAATCACTGACGGTTCAGCTATCCTCACCGGTCTTCTCCTCGGCTTCAACCTTCCTTCAAACCTTCCAATCTGGATTATCCTCATCGGCGCACTCGTAGCTATCGGTGTTGGCAAGATGTCTTTCGGTGGTCTCGGTTGCAATCCTTTCAACCCAGCTCTCGTTGGTCGTTGCTTCCTCCTCGTCAGCTTCCCTGTGCAGATGACTTCATGGCCAGTAGCTGGTCAGTATGGAGCATACCTCGATGCAGAGACAGGTGCTACTCCTCTTTCTCTCATCAAGCGCATTGCAAAGGGCGACACTACTGCTCTTGAGCAGATGCCAAACGCTATGGACCTCCTTCTCGGCAACCCTGAGAACGGTCTCGGTGCAGGTACTATCGGTGAAGTTTGTGCTCTCGCACTTCTCATCGGTCTTGCTTACATGCTCTGGAAAAAGATCATCACATGGCATATCCCAGTATCAATCATCGGTACAGTGGCTGTTTTCAGCGGTCTTATGTGGCTCATTGACTCAGCACACTATGTAAACCCTATCTATGAACTCCTCACTGGTGGTCTCCTCCTCGGTGCTATCTTCATGGCTACTGACTATGTGACTTCACCAATGTCTTCAAAGGGTCAGATCATCTACGGTGTTTGCATCGGTATCCTTACCGTATGTATCCGTAACTGGGGTGCTTATCCAGAGGGTATGTCGTTCGCTATTCTTATCATGAATGCGTTCACTCCGCTCATCAACACTTATGTTAAACCAAAGCGCTACGGCGAAGTAGTAAAGAAATAAGGAGGACCATAAGATGCAGAAATTGAAATCATCTATCACCAATATGGTGCTCGTGCTCGTTGGCGTAGCAGTAGTTATGGGCGTTGTCCTTGCATACGTTAACCAAGTGACTACTCCAGCCATCAAGGCTATCAACGAAAAGAACACTCAGGACGCTATCGCAGCCGTTCTCCCAGGCATTAAGTCTGACGAGATCAAGGACGAGGAAGCTACCCTCAACATCGGTGGCAAGGACTATGCTTTCGTACTCCACAAGGCTATCGCTGGCGGCGAATGGCAAGGTACTGCTGTAGAATCAACTTCTGGTGGTTTCGGCGGCGACCTCAAGATCATGGTCGGCTTCGACAAGGAAGGAAAGATTCTCGGTTACTCTCTCCTCGCTCATGCAGAAACTCCAGGTCTCGGTGCTAAGGCTGACACTTGGTTCCAGGAAGGTCAGAAGGGTAACATCATCGGAAAGACTCCTTCTTCTCCTCTCACTGTAAGCAAGGATGGTGGCGAAGTAGATGCCATCACAGCTTCTACAATCACTTCTCGTGCATTCCTTCTCGCTGTAAACAACGCTTATCAGGCAATCTCTGACAAGGGCAATGCTGATGGCCAGACAGCAGCTACAGCACAAAAATGACCCCACCCCAGCCCTCCCCCAAGGGGAGGGAGATCTCAAATAGATTTAGTGGGCGAATTCATATAAATAACACAAAGACTTTTTCCCCATAATTAGCAAGACTAATTAAAAAGTCCTCCCCCTTGGGGGGAGTTAGAGGGGGTCACTTATGAATCCAATTAAAATAATCCTCAACGGCATAATAAAGGAGAACCCTACCTTTGTTCTCCTCCTCGGTATGTGTCCTACCTTGGGTACTACCACATCTGCCATGAACGGTATGTCGATGGGCTTGGCAACGATGGCTGTGCTTATCTGCTCAAACATCATCATCTCTTGCATCAAGAAGCTCACACCTGACATGGTGCGCATACCTGTGTTCATCGTTGTCATCGCATCGCTCGTGACAATTCTCCAGATGGTCATCAAGGCTTACCTTCCAGACCTCGACAAGAGCCTCGGTCTCTTCATCCCACTTATCGTGGTGAACTGTATCATCCTCGGTCGTGCTGAAGGTTTCGCTTGCAAGAACAACCCTATCGACTCTCTCTTCGACGGTGTTGGTATCGGTCTCGGTTTCACACTCGGTCTTACACTCCTCGGTGCAGCTCGTGAGATTCTCGGTGCAGGTTCAGTATTCGGCGTAACTCTCCTCCCAGAGCAGCTCAACATGCTCATGTTCGTAATGCCTCCAGGAGCGTTCATCACTCTCGGCTATCTTACAGCACTTTGGAATAAGGTTGTAAAAAAGTAATAAGTAACAGGTAATAAGTAATAAGTATGATTAGCTTTATTTGCCGTAATCACTCTTGTTTACTTATTACAAGAACCAACACACAATAGGTAATCATACTTGTTACTTATTACTTAATACTTATTACTTAAAAATCACTTAATACTTATAAAAAATGGAATATATACTTATTTTCATTACCGCCATCTTCGTGAACAACATCGTGTTGTCACAGTTCTTGGGTATCTGCCCATTCCTTGGCGTATCACAGAAGGTAAACACTGCCATCGGTATGAGCGGCGCCGTAGCTTTCGTGCTCGTGCTCGCCACATTGGTGACTTACCTCGTACAGATTTTCGTGTTGAATCCACTTGGACTTGAATATCTTCAGACTATCTCTTTCATCCTCGTCATCGCATCTCTCGTGCAGATGGTTGAAATCGTTTTGAAGAAGGTTGCTCCTCCATTGTATCAGGCTCTCGGTGTGTTCCTTCCTTTGATCACAACAAACTGCGCCGTTCTTGGTGTGGCTATCGCTGTTATCCAGAAGGACTACGACCTCGTACAGAGCCTCGTTTATGCTCTCTCTACTGCTATCGGTTTCGGTGTTGCACTCATCGTCTTCGCTGGCCTCCGCGAGCAGCTTGCAATGGTAAAGGTGCCAAAGGGCATGCAGGGTGTCGCAATCACAATGGTTACTGCCGGCCTCCTCAGCCTCGCCTTCATGGGCTTCTCTGGCGTTGACGGCGGTCTCAAGCTCCTCTTCGGCATTGAATAAATTAATGTGGGCACAGTTTTTGTGTCCACATCCAGGATAATTCTGACTCAACAACATCAGTCTTATTAGCATAAAAGCGTGCATTTCTCTTGAAATGCACGCTTTTTTCTTTTGTTATTTTCACGTTTTCCACACTTATTAAGCCCCCTTTTTTGCTCATTGCTTATTACAAAACCATTAAAAATCTGTTTTCGTACACACATATGCCACATTTTTCTTGATTTCTCTTGCCATTTAAGCATATTCTTTATAACTTTGCAGCACAAAAAGGATGGGGGCAAGTTCCAAGAACTGCCAAGAAAGACTAACACAAATGCTATCTCTTGAACGCCTAAACCTGAAAAACTAAACTCAGATCATAACTACGTTCATACTATCATATTTGTGTAAACACCTATGGAGATGCGGTGCCCTCACCGCACAAAGTGCATGCCATTCCATCTGAACAATTCCGAAATGCAAACAGAAAACAAGAATCATAACTATCAAAAACTTCAATATCAAATGAAACAATCTTTAGAAAGATTTCTCACTTGCTTAATTCTCTGCACAGCGTTCTGTTCTACGATGTGGGCGCAGAGCCTTCAAGAGAAGATTAAAAACCGTCAGCAGCTCACAAACCTTGCCACGGTATATTTCGATGTTCCTGACGCTGTAGGCAAAGACATCAACAGTGTCTTGTTCAAGGATCGCGTAAACAACATTGCACCTTATCACCAAACAACCATTCAGGTTGTAGAAAATGGTTGTCAGGATGGTACTGGTCGTTCTCTTGGCAATTTCACTGAATCTGGTCTGGAGATCAAGGTTCGTGGTAACTCTACGGCAGACTACGATAAAAAACCATATAGACTTAGATTCTATAAGGACGAGAAGGATGCTGCAGGCAATGTTACAGCAAGTCACAAACACGACATGCTTGGTTATGGTTACGAAAAGCGAAACTGGACAATCTTAGCTAATCATAAGGATGGTACTTTAATGCAGAATGCCATTACTTATTATATAGGTAAGGCTGTTGGTATGCCTTTCTGTCCTGGTTATAAGTTCGTTGACCTCGTAATCAATGGCGAATATCGCGGAAACTACATGCTCTCTGACCATGTGGAACTTGGCAAGAATCGCATTGACATCAACGAAGATACAGGTTGGTTTGTAGAGTCAACACGTAATGACATGGTTGAAGAGCCATACTTTAACGACGCATCATTGTATGTACTGATTAAAAGTCCTGAGTCAAAAGATGAAGCTGTTACTGCTAAGATCAAGCAGATGATAAGAAAGTATTTCGTAAATAACAATAACAGCTTATTTGGCATCAATACTGCCGGATGCGATGACAAGACATTTTGTGACCCATTCATTGGTTGGAGAAGTGTATTTGACGAAGAATCGCTTGTGAATTTCTATGTAGGACTTCAACTTACCGGCGACTCAGATGGTATGATGCAGGTAAAAATGTATCGAGAAGAGAACGGAAAGATGCAGTTCGGTCCACTTTGGGACAAAGACTTGGCTTTTGGTGTGCAAGATGATGGTAAGACTCTTGCTGAAGGTAATAGCTTGGATTTTGGTGCTCCTACTTTCAATAACTATATAAAGAAAATAATGAAGACAGACCCTGTCTTCGTGAAGAAAGTACATGACAAACTCCATGAGGTCATTGATAATGGTTATGTAAATAAAATTATCGCCGAAATAGACAAAATAGAACCTACACTACTTCAATCAAAGGCTCTTGAATACGAGAATTGTGAAGACGAACGTGCAGTTTCCGTCAGTGCTTATCCAGAAGCTGTTGAAAATCTTCGCAAATATATCAGAAACCACACAAAATGGTTTGTTGACTTCATGGATGAAAGATATGAGTCAATGGGTGGTGACAACATAAAAATTCCTGTTGTTGGAGAAATGCCTAACACCAACGAAATGAAGTTAAGCGAATGGAAGACTTTTCCTATCAACAGTACTCTTTTCAAGCCTAATGCCACATCTGCTAAAATAACTATCACAGGTGCTTCTACAATAAAGATATACAATACAAATACACTAGTAAGTGGAAATGTAGCCGACTCATATCTAGTTCCTAATGGCGATTTTGGATATAGTGGCTCAAACCAAGCTGGTGTGACGTATGCTGTCTCAGGACAACTTCTTGACGACGCACGTAATGGCAATTTATACGTTTATGTAGGTGGCGGTAGCGATATCAAGTTGATTGTAGAAAACACTGTCCCAGCCACCCCTCCAACACCAACTCGCGGTCAGCTCACCAACCTCCCAACTATCTACCTCGACGCTACAACCATCAACGGCGAATGGCAGGAAGCTGCTGTTGAGGTGTTTGACTCAGAGAACAAGCTTTATCAGGGTGCAACTTGGAAGAAGGAGGGTCTTTCTAAGAAGGGCAACATCAATGTCTCTGTTCAGTATCAAGGCTCTGGCGCTGCTGGTTCAAAGAACTCTTACCGCTTGAAGTTCAACGACAAGATCAACCTCTTGACTGCGGATGGACTTTACAAGCAGTGGGTGCTCCTTGCTAATGACGATGACCCTTCTATGCTCAACAACGCTCTCGCAAAGGAACTCGGCGACGCTATCGGTATGCCTTGGACTCCTGGCTATCAGTTTGTTGACCTCTATGTAAACAACACTTACATGGGTACTTACCAGCTTACTGACCGCGTTAAGGCAGAGGAAGGTCGTTCACTCGTTGCCGGTGGCAACAAGGATCTTGACTGGCAGGTGCGTTTCAATGACGACACAGAACTTGCAGAAGATGGCACAAAAGACTATATCTCAGGCTCTGGCGTGAACACTATCTACAGAAATCCTGATCCTAAGGACATTACTGCTGATGCTCTCGCAACTCTCAAGACTGAAATGAGCGCATATTTCAATGGTCTTTTCGCAGAAACATCTACTGGCAAGTTCGAAAACTTCGCAGCCAATGTTGACCAAGAACAGCTCGTAAACTGGTACATCGCTCAAGAAATCCTCGGTGTCTATAAGGGCTTCTCTTCTATCGAGGCTTACCGTAGCGTAACTGCTACAGACCAAAAGCTCCACTTCGGCCCACTTTGGGACAACGAAAAGGCATTCGGCAATACAGGCAGTGCTCCTTCTATCACAGACGCAATGAGCGACCTCAACACTGAAGGTTCGCATGACGGCTTGATGATTGAATACGCTGCATTCCCTAAGATGAAGGCTATCTTCCAGTATCTCTGGACTCAGGAATGGTTCAGCACAGCCGTTCTTGCCAAGTGGGAAACACTCTATAGTGGCAACATCAATGAAGGACTTGCCCAGAAACTCAGAAACTATGCTGCAAGCCGCTACTCAACCATCTCTCAGCTTAGCCAGCCAAAGAACCTTGAGGTATGGCCAAACAGCCTTGAATACAATAGTTCTACTCACGCCAAGTATGCAGACTTTATTGATGCTTACAAGGCAATTGGCACTTACATCAATCAGCGCTTCCCTTACCTTGACAAAAAGTTCAAGGAGATGGCTGTTGAAGCATGCGAACATGTCGTTGACAGATATCAGGACAATCACGACGGCACTCACACTCCTATCTGCAAGAAGTGTAATTCGCTCATCGTGGCAGAAACTGCAATTCATAACTACAAGGCAGAAAATGGACATCCGTTGTGCTCACTCTGTTACACAACAGAAAATAATGCTGCCATTGAAGGAACTCCAACTAACGGCGACAAGGTATATCGTATAGTAGAATCTGAAAACTCAGCAAACATCAAGTATGTTACTGCTATGTGCGGCTTTGCCCCTGCAGACAACTCTATCTATATTTCTAATGAAGAAATCAGCGAAGAGTCAAACCTAACTAACGTAGCTTGGCCAAGAACCGCTGACGATGAGTACAATGCTAATGCAATTGTACTTAAGGACAAGGCATATCCTTATGACACAAATGCCAAGAGCATGCATGCAAAGAGCGCATCTTACTCTCGCAACATGTCATCTACTTGGGGTACTCTCTGTCTTCCATTCAAGATTGCATCGTGCGACGATTACACACTCTATTCTATTACAAGCACTAATCTCAACGACGACGGCACCGGCACATTGGTGTTTGATGAAATCAATTCTGCCAAGGGTCTCATGCCTGTAGTTTTCCGCAAGAATACGGACGCAACTACAGTTACATTCCGCGGCGTTCCACAGGATAAGGCTGGTGCTGACTACGATCTTGTTACAGTGAAGAAGTCAAAGAAGTTCACAAATGTTGACGCCATTGCAAGCACTTCTATTGCTGGCTCAGGTACTTGGGATCTTTACGGAAATGTAAAGAAGGACAACACTGCAAAGATTGCCACTTATCCTAACATCTATTACATTTCACAGAACAAGTTCTGGCATGCAACAGAAGATGTTAAGGTAGCAACTTTCCGCGCCGTATTCATATTCACGCCAGAACCAGGTGCTGAGAATGCAGCCAAGTCCATGTCTATTGCCATTGGCGACAATGATGCTACGGGCATCCATAACAAGGTAATCGACAAGAACCTTGCAATTTTCACTGGAACAGGTGAGGTTACCCTTCAGTCTAACTATAACGCGCGCGTATATATATATAATGTGAACGGAACCAAGGTTGCAAATGCCAACCTGAAGAAGGATGCTCAGCAGCACATCTCACTTCCAAAGGGTGTTTATATCATCAACGGAACAAAGGTTGTCGTAAAATAAATCCAAACTGAAAACTATGAAACAGACATATAGCAAACCAGAACTTTATATCCATCAGCTGAAGATAGAGAACCTGATGGCGATAATACATATTAGTGTTGGAGAAGGTGGTAATCACGTCGCTGAAACAACAACTGTCCGCAGAATTCTCGACGATGATGATGACTACGAATCTGCTTCCAACTACTCTGATGCAGTTTCTCGCAGTCCTTTCGACATTGAATAAATAAGCTAAAGCGCAAGGGTGTCACTCAGTTTCACTCTTGCGCTTATGTTTTATAATATTTGTGTCCGATAAATATTTGAAGAATTATTGCAAGTGCTTAGGATTCACTATATTATAATGTATTTTGAAGAGCAGGGCTTGGTTCGAAGGGGATAGCCTGAAAGGCTTATAGCTACATAGCCCAGGGCAGAGCAAAGCGGCACCCTGGGTATTAATCGGTGTTGATTGAGAGCGCCCTGTAAGGGCAAAAGTCTACCCAATTCATTTAATACCAACACTTTTGCCCTTACAGGGCGCATCCGCATGAACCATCTACAATACCCAAGGCGCCGCTTCGCTTGCCATTGGGCTATGTAGCTCTTTGGGCTTTCAGCCCGTTTTACCGGACACCAATAGTTTTATAAAAACAAAAAACTTAAATATTAAGTAAGTGAACACAATTATTTTCTATTATAACGAACACGAATCTCTCGAATCTCACTAATCTAAATGAGCACATCTGAATTCGTGCAATTCGTGCAATTCGTGTTCCAAGAAACATTAAGTGGAAAATTTGGTTCAATTATAAATATAAATTTGGTTTAATCTGCGTGAATTTGGTTTAATCTGCGGTTGGTTAAAATATAATCTGTGGTTTATGTACCTAATTTTATATCATTGCCTTTCCTAAATAAATCAAGAAATTAGCGCATAGCGTTTACCTCTATAAAAATAAGCGTAAGGTTGTCTTAAAAAAGCAGCCTTACGCTTTTTTTGTCATATATAGTGTTATTGTTATGCCTTTTTTGCATTTTGCAACACTTTTTTTCGTTTTGAAACAAAACTTTTTATAATTTTGCATCAACAAAAAACTATCAAAAAGGAACATTTTACCTCAGGAATGATACATTTGAGGCCTTGTTCGGAACAAAAAACTATTTTTCGGAAACTAACCAACTTTCCGACAAAAACTATCTAACAAAAACTATCCTGCTATGATTAAGAATTTACTCACAGCACTTATGTGTGTTATTTCTTTGGCTGTCTATGCAGACGGCACAAAGGTTGGAGATCTTTATTATCTCCTCGACGCAACTACAGGAGAGGCGAGCGTGACAAGCGGTAGCGACAAATACACAGGTTCGCTCATCGTCCCTGACGTTGTCACAAATTCCGGTACAGACTATAGCGTGACAAGCATCGGTGCTTTCGCTTTCAACGATTGCACAGAGCTTACTTCTGTCACACTTCCTAACAGCGTAACTGTTATTGGTTGGGGCGCTTTCTCTGGCTGCTCTAACCTTAAGTCAGTTAATATGGGCGAAGGCGTTGAGCTTATCGCGCCAGAGGCATTTGCCGGCTGTTCTTCACTCAACACAGTGAAGTCTCACAACACGACAGCTCCAAGCATCTACCATGCTTCAACTGTTGACGGTGTTAGCCACACTGCCGACATCTTCGTTCAGCCAACAGCCATCAACAACTACAAGAACGCTTTCGTTTGGAAGGACTTCTCTAATATTAAAGATGTGCAAGAGAGCGTTGTTGAGTTCGATCTCTACGACGGCACAGGCTACGTAAAGACTATCGAAGGCGACCTCACTGACGCACAGGCTCTCCTCGCTACAGCAGCCCAGAACTCTCTCGTGTTCACAGCAATGGAAGTAGCTTCTACATCAGAGCTTCCAGCAAACGTTGTGGCTGTTGACAAATACGGCAACTATGTAGCAAAGGAAATCAACCTCACAGACGCCATCGCATTCCATTGCCCAGCAGACTTCAAGGCTGATAAGGTGACTTATACACGTAACTTTAAGAACACAAATTCACAGCCTCTCTATTTGCCATATGATGTTAATGTTTCCGACTTCACTGAAGTTGGTAAGATTTCTTTTGTTAGCAATGTACATCAGTATGATGATGATGATGACGGAATTATTGATCGGACCTCAATTGAATTTCTTTCAAAGAAGTCCGGAACTCTGAGAGCCAACACCCCTTACATTGTTAAGGCTAATGTCACAGGCACACAGACAATCACTTCTAATAATGTAGTTGTGAAAGAAACAGCAGAAGACGGTTGGATTGATTGTATGTCAACAACCCACAGATACCTAATGACAGGTACCTACCAAACAATGGTAGCAAGTAAGGAAGGACGCTATATAATGTCTAGTGGTTCTTTCAAAAAAGCAGTTGCTAATAGTACACTTTCAGCTTTCCGCTTCTATCTTGATATTGAAACCCGTTCGGGTGTGGGAACTGTAAACAATGCTCCTAAGGTTATTAAGATTTCTGTTGATGGGGTTGAAGATGAAGATAATGCTACCGGTATTGATGAAATTTTCACAAACATTGTAGACAATAATTATTACGACCTTCAGGGACGCATAGTTGCAAATCCTACTGCAGGAGTATATATCCATAACGGTAAAAAAGTACAGATAAAATAATATGAAAGAACTAAAGACATATAATAAGCCAAGATTTACAATAATAAAGATTCGTCTTGAAAGCCAGCTTTTAGACGGCAGTATTACAGACGATGAAGGAATAGCAGACATCAAAGCTCAAACCTTCCGCATCTTCGACGACTCTTTCGATGACGACCTTTCAAGCATAGAGGAATCTGACTACGCTACAACCACCAACACCATCGAAGTTTGGTAAACACGGTTAATACAGTTCATCTGAACAAAAAAACTAACACAACTATGAAACAATATATAAACCGCATATTCACATGCCTCATCTTAGGCATGATGTTCGCAACTTCTGCTAAGGCTGCAGGCCCTGCATTGGAAGAAGAATACCTCGTGCCTATCCACTTCCAGGCATACGCTAACACTGCCATCCCTGCAAGTGCGTTCAATTCAGATGCTACATCTGCTACCATCAAGGTTTATGGCGCTGTAAAATGTACTTTGGGCGTATTCAAAGGCACATGGGAAGCAGCAAGTCCAATCATCCAAGATTACGATGCATGGGACGAAAGCAAGATTACCAAAGGACTCTTTTTCGAGATCTCTGGCGACAACCTCGCTCTTGCTAAGCAGGGCAAGCTCTCTCTCAAGCCTCAGAACGGTAACGAGAAAGACTACAAAATCTATGTAATCAACCACGGCGCAGGCTCAGGCACCAACACTGGAAACACCGGTAATACTGGTAACACAGATAATGGTAACACCGGTAATACAGGAAATACTGGCGGTAACACAGGAAATACTGGCGGAACTACAGGTGGCAACACTGGCGGCACTACTACAGGCGGTAACACTGGTGGAACTACTACAGGTGGTAACACTGGTGGAACTACTACTGGCGGCAGCACTAGCACAGGCAATACAAGCAACCTCACTCTCGCTCAGAAGATTGCTAACCGTCAGCAGCTCACAAACCTTGCCACTGTCTATTTCGATATTCCTGATGCAGTAGGAAAGGACATCAACACTGTATTGTTCAAGGATCGCAAGAACAACATCGCAGATTATCACCAAACTACTATTCAGGTAGTAGAGAATGGCTGTAATGACGGTACTGACCGTCCTATCGGCAACTTCACTGATGCTGGTCTTGAAATCAAGGTTCGCGGTAACTCAACAGCCGAAATGGACAAGCGCCCTTACCGCCTTAAGTTCTACAAGGACGAGAAGGATGCTGCAGGCAACGTCATTGCAAAGCACAAGCACGACATGCTCGGCTACGGTTACTCAAAGCGCAACTGGACTATCCTCAACAACATGCGTGACGGTTCGCTCATGCAGAACGCCATCACTTACCACATCGGCAAGGCTGTCGGCATGGACTTCTGCCCTGGCTATAAGTTCGTTGACCTCGTAATCAACGGTGAATACCGCGGAAACTATATGCTCTCAGACCATGTTGAACTCGGCAAGAACCGCATCAACATTGACGAAGATAACGGTTGGTTTGTAGAATCAACTCGTAACGATATGGTTGAAGAACCTTACTTCAACGCTGCTGCATTATACGTACTTATCAAGAACCCTGAGGGCGATACTAACGCTGAAACAGAAGCCATCAAGGAGGAAATCAAGAACTACTTCGTAAATGCCAACAACAACTTCTTCGGCATTTGGGCTGCAGGCTGCGACGATGCAACTTTCTGTGATCCTGTTAAGGGTTGGAGAAGCATCTATGACGAGGAATCGCTCGTGAAATTCTACGTAGGTCTTGAACTTACTGGCGACTCAGACGGTATGATGCAGGTAAAAATGTATCGCGAACCAACCGGCAAGATGCATTTTGGTCCACTTTGGGACAAGGACCTCGCTTTCGGTATTCAGGACGATGGAAAGACTCTTGCTGAGGGCAACTCAATGGATTTCGGCGCACCTACTTTCGGCAACTATGTCAAAAAGATCATGAAGACAGACCCTGTCTTCGTAAAGAAGGTACACGACAAACTTCATCAAGTTCTTGACAATGGCTACATCAAGAATATAATGGCCGAGATTGACAAGCTTGAAGCTTCACTTCTTGAGTCAAAGGCTCTTGAATACAACAATACAGGTTGGAAGGCTATAAGCGTTGAGAAGTATCCTGAAGAAGTAGAAAGACTCCGTCAGTATATCAAAGACCACACACAGTGGTTTGTTGATTTGATTGACGAGCGCTACGAAGCTATGGGTGGTGCTAGCATCAAAGAACCTGAAGTATCAACAGAAACTGGCGACACAGGCACTACTACAACTCCTACAGAGCCTGCATTTGAGACAGAAGTGGTATCAGGTGTTACTTTCAATTCATGGGAATACAAGTCAATTCCTTCTACCCTCTTCAACTCAAAGGCTACTTCTGCCACTGTCAAGGTCAAGGGTGCTGTATATGTTTGCATCAGTACAACAAACGATGAAACAGGCGCACTCAAGAAATTCGCTTACAGTGATGTGAACAAGCCAGGCGTAACATACGAACTCGAAGGCGCTAACCTTGAAATGGCAAAGAAGGGTCAGCTTTACATCGGCTGTAACCCAGACGAGACAATCGTTCTCTCTGTAATCAACCACGGTACAGCAGACGACACTACAGATACAACAGACCCTAACCCAGGCGAAGGCACTACTGATCCAGAACCTGATCCAGAGCCAGTAATCGTTCCTGTAACAACTATCCAGAAGGCTCAGCTCACTGACCTTCCTACATTCAGCATCACTACTAAGGAAGTTGAGAACGGCAGAGCTGCTGTAGGCGATTCTTGGAGCGTAGCAGCATTGACTGTTGTAGATAAGAACAACGTTCTCGGACTCGGCACAAGCTGGACAAAGGCTACTTCCGACATCACCTCATCTGACCCAGAATTGGTTATCCAGTACCAAGGCTCTGGCACAGAAGGCTCAAAGAACTCTTACCGCCTCAAGTTCGGAAAGAAGATCAAGCTCTTGCCTTCAGGCAGCTTCAAGCAGTGGGTTCTTGCTTCTAATGACGACGACCCTTCAATGATCAACAACGCTCTTGCAAAGGTTCTCGGCGACGCTGTGGGAATGCCTTACACTCCAGGTTATGCTTTCGTTGACCTCTACCTGAACGGCACTTACCTCGGCACTTACCAGGTTACTGACCGCATCAAGACAGAGTCAGGACGCTCACTCGTAACTGGCGGTAACAAGGATAATGACTGGCAGATTCAGTTCGACGATAAGACAGAAATAAAGGAGAACGACAATGCCGTATATATCAACGGTACTACAACAGCTCCTTACATCGTCATCAAGAACCCAGATCCAGATGATCTCACAGCAGAACAGCTCAACACATTGAAGTCTGAAATGACTACTTACTTCAACGACCTCTTCAAGAAGACAAACGGTCATTACAGCAATGTTGAAGCAAATGTTGACAAGCAGCAGCTCATCAACTGGTACATCTGCCAAGAAATACTCTGCGTCTATAAGGGATTCTCTTCTATCGAGGCTTACCGCTCTATCACAGCAGCTGCATCTGACAACCTCGTTCACTTCGGTCCACTCTGGGACAGCGAGAAGGCATTCGGTAATGTAGGCGACAACCGCACACTCTCAATGAAGGACCTCAACAAGGCTAATTCATACCAGGGTTTGATGACAAACTCAGCAGCAAGCGAGGTAATGAGAGGATTCTTCGCAGACCTCTGGACTCAGACTTGGTTCAAGAACGGCGTTATCGAGAAGTGGAACGCTCTCATGGCAGACAACCTCAAGCAGACTCTCTCTACAAAGGCTGCGCAGATTGGCAAGACTCTCACACAGTCACAGCCTAAGAACGCTGAGGTTTGGACTAACAGTCTTGAGCATCACACAAAATATACCAACACTATAAAGGCAATACAGCTCTACCTTGACGCTCGCTTCGCTTACCTTGACAAGAAGTTCAAGGAGATGGCTAAGTAAGACTACTGACTACTGAGTAATGAGTAATGAGTAGTGAGTAATGACTAAAGGCTAATGGCAAAAAAACTCCTATCAGGCACGGTTCTGATAGGAGTTTTTGTTTGCATAGTAAGAAAATCGCCAATATGCAATGATAATAAAATGAAAAAGCTTACCTTTGCACCAATATTTTTAATCTTGACACAATCATGAGTTTTTTAGAATCAATTCAAGAGACCATCAGAAACACCTTCAATCATGATGGTCGTGCAGCAGTAGAGGAAAAGCGCAATTGGGCGATTTTCTCTGTCGTTCTTACTGTTATTGTCACTCTTCTGTCAGTATTCCTAATCTTCCCTTTCATCGACAAGAACCTGCCGGAGAATGCACCAGTAGATAAGGTTTACATCTATTCGTTGCCATTCGTCATTCTCTTTCTGTTCCTGGAAGTAGTGTGTCTTGGACTCGTAGCAAGACTACGCAACAACAAATATCCGGAAGACGAGTCTGATCCGAACAACAAGGCACTGTCCATCACATCAATGTTCTCTTCGCTGATTCTCTTCGTTGCAATATGCTTCTCCGGCTACATCTATTATATGACTTACGATAATGTGGACGAGAAGATCACGAAGGAAACCATCGAGAAGGTTGACCTCGGACTTTCCGTATGCTGGGGCAACAAGAACATCGGTGCCAAGACTGAATTCGAACCTGGCGACAAGTTTGCATGGGGCGAGATAAAGACAAAGGAGGAGTTCTATCTGGAAAACAGCGAGACTACCGAAGACAGCCTCTCTACCCTACTCAAGGAAGGCTATATCGACAAGAACGGCATTCTCACTGCTGCCCATGATGCTGCCACTTTCAACACAACTGAAGGAGAAGGCTGGCGCACTCCTACTGTAGCAGAACTCAAGGAACTGTTTGAGAAATGCAAGTGGGAAGAGGCATTCGTGTCAAACACAAAGGGCTATCGCGTCACTGGTCCTAACGGCAACAGCATCTTCCTTCCTGTCTGCGCACAGCATAAGCACATGCACAACGGCGATTGGAACTACGGCCACTACTGGTCATCTACGGCATCTGACGACAACTACACAGCAGCAGCCCTATATTTCGACTTCACTGACGACTCCATTTCAAACCATGTTCAACGCCAATATGGTCTGAGCATCCGTCCGGTCTGCAAGAAATAATCTATGCATTACACCGAACAAGCATGGTTGGCTCCTGCCGCACTCATCTTCTACCTTTTCCTCCTGCCTATAGCAATCAGTTTCAGTCTTGAGCTTTGGCAATGGTGGAAAAGGCAGAGGGAGAATGTGCTTCAGTATGACATGCGCCACGAACAGCAACAGCAGCATCTGCATTTCGTGGCAAACATCTCGCATGAGATTCGCACGCCGCTCACGCTCATCAGTGCTCCCTTGAAAGAACTCATCGAACACAACGAGATGAACGCGCACGACCGTGAGCTCCTCAATGTGATGCAGCGCAATGTGGTTCGTCTCAATCATCTTGCGGAGCAGATCCTGAACAATAACAATCATGACCATGACGACCGTGTACTGAAGGTCACGATGGGCGACATCGGCACATTCGTTGAGACCATTGTTTCCAATTTCCGCTTCTATGTCCATGAGAAAGGACTCACGCTTACCTTCGACAAGCAGACGGATGGCAAGGCAGGATTCTTCGACATGGAGAAGATTGAGAAGATTGTGAGCAATCTCATATCGAATGCCATCAAATATACGCCAGAGCAAGGCGAGATTGTAGTTCGTGTCATTGTGAACGACAACTCTGCCGACATTATCGTAAAGGACACCGGAATTGGTATCACCGGCAGCAAACAGAGAGAGATGTTCCGCCGCTTCAACCGTCTTGATGTATCGGCTATCAGTCCGCAGGCAAAGGGCTTCGGCGTGGGACTCCACTATGCCCAGTGTCTTGCTTTCCTGCACCGTGGACGTATAATCTACGAGCCAAACATTCCACAAGGCTCTCGCTTTACGCTTTCCATACCTTATACACAGGAAGCATATTCAGAAGAAGTACAAGAGATTGCTGAGACTATAGCAGAAGAGCAGACCTCGCAGCCAATAGTTACACAGACTACAGTCGATGAGCACGAAGAGACTGTGCTTTTCGTGGAAGACGACTATGAGATGCGCTCGTATGTCACAATGCTTCTTGCCGAGGACTATAATGTTGTCGTGGCATGCGATGGCGAGGAAGCCATGGAGAAACTGAAGATTAACCTCCCTGACATTGTCATAAGCGATGTTGTCATGCAGCGTATGGGCGGTTTCGAACTATGCCGCGCCATAAAGGCAAGTCCTGATTATGGTTATCTGCCGGTGCTTCTGCTCACGGCAAAGAGTGACCTCAGCAATCGTCGCCATGGTGCAGATTGCGGTGCCGATGCGTACATAGGAAAACCTTTCGACCCTTACTACCTGAAGTCTGTCATTGCAAGCATCATTGAGAACCGCCGCAGAATACAGCGCATCATCCTCAACATGACGCCTTCTACCATGCAAACAGAGCAAGACGCAGAGCAGCAAACCTTGGAGCAGGAACCGATAATGAGCGAAAGAGACCGTACTTTCCTCGCCTCACTCCATGCTCTTCTTGACAACCATCTCTCAGACAGCGACCTCAATGTGAACGCCATTGCGCAGGAACTTGGCGTAAGCTATAGTTCACTCTATGCCCGTGTGAAGGATTTGACAGGTCAGACACCGCAGAATTTCGTCTCAACATACCGAATGAACATCGCAAAGGAACTTTTGCAAACACATAATTATACCGTCTCAGAAGTGTGTTATAAAGTCGGCGCATCTTCGCAAAGCAACTTCTCCAGAACATTCAAGAAGCAGTTTGGCATGTCGCCAAGCAGTGTTTAATGCATAAAAGAAGACTGTGAATAGTTTTTTGAAGATTCTGCAAAGTCTAATTCCCTTAATGTCAGTACCTTTGCAGCCGAATATCAATAACACTATCAAAGTTAAAACTTACCTATGTCTATCTTAATGATTGTAGAACTATTAGTAGTTCTCCTCGCCCTCTATGTGGGTTCTCGTTATGGTTCGCTTGCCCTTGGTGCCATCTCTGGTATCGGACTTGCCATTCTTGTTCTTTGTTTCGGTATGAAGCCTGGTACACCTCCTACCGATGTAATCTACATTATCATTGCTGCCGTCACGTGCGCCGGAATGATGCAGGCTTCGGGTGGCATGGACTGGCTTATCCAGATTGCTGAGCGACTGCTGCGAAAGCATCCGGATCGCATCACATTCTTTGCTCCTCTGTGCACATTCTTCCTCACCGTGCTTGTTGGTACTGGTCATGTTGTCTATACTCTGATGCCAATCATCTGCGACATCGCACTGAAGAAGGGTATTCGTCCTGAGCGTCCATGCGGCGTGGCAAGTATAGCTTCTCAGGTAGGTATCACTTGCTCGCCTATCGCTGCTGCCGTAGTAGCTTTCACTACAATATCTGCTTCCAACGGTTTTGACATCACTATTCCACAGGTGCTGATGGTCAGCATTCCTGCTTGTCTCTGCGGACTCGTTGCCGCTTCAGCTTGCTCTTACCGTCGCGGACTCGACCTTGACAAGGACCCTAAGTTCCAGGCTCGTCTGCAGGATCCTGAGACATATAAATATATGTACGGTTCCAGCGCAACGACTCTCAACAAGGAAATCCCGGCCTCTGCCAAGCGTGCGGTTTACATCTTCCTCGCTGCCCTCGTCATCATCGTCATCTATGCTTCGTTCCAGGAGTTGCTTCCTTCTTACAGCACATTGAAAGCCATAAAGGGAGCTGAGGCTATAGAACTTACTGGCGCTCAGGCTTTGCCTACGAGTGCGCACAACCTAACGCTTACTGCCGACCAATTGGTTAAGGCTGGCCTTACCATTGAAGGTGTGACAGAGAAGGTTGACACTCCTTTGAAGATGAATCTCGTAATCCAAATCATCATGATTACTGCTGCTGCGCTGATGATCATATTCTGCAAGGCATCTCCAAAGAAGGCTGTTGCTGGTCCTGTTTGGCAGTCAGGTATGGTTGCCGTTGTTGCCATCTATGGTATTGCATGGCTTGCCGACACATATTTCTCTAACTATATGGATGTTATGCAGGAAGGTTTGACTGGTATCGTCAGCCAATATCCTTGGGCAATAGCCTTTGCATTCTTTGCTGTCAGCGTGCTTATCAATTCGCAGGGAGCTGTCGTTGTGGCAATGTTGCCTCTCGCCTACTCTCTCGGCATTCCTGGAGCAGTGCTTCTCGGTGTTCTGCCTTCTGTCTATGGCTACTTCTTCATTCCTAACTACCCTTCAGACATTGCTACAGTAAACTTCGACCGCTCTGGCACGACAGTCATTGGCAAGTACCTCCTCAACCACTCATTCATGATGCCAGGACTCGTTTGCGTAATCGTTTCAACTATCGTTGCGACAATCATTACTCAAATAATCTACTAAGTATAGTTGTTTTCTGCAAAAAAATCTATACCTTTGCAACCTGAAAATAACATAAATATGAAAAAGATATTTCTCTCAGCGCTCTTTGCGCTTGCCGTAGCACCAATGTGGGCTGATGGCGAAAATTCTTCTTCCGCCCTTACAGGGAGGACTGAGGAGGGTCTTGAGGACTTTGCTTCTGACGAAAACACAGAGGCTGGCTTCATCACAGAACATCTCAACAATGCAATCGAAAAGGCTATGCCTGCAGTTGCCGACGGCGATGTAAAGTATGGTCGCACTATCACTGATTATGTAACAGCACCAAAGTTCGGCGGTTACTTCATCGGCAAGTATGAGTACAGCAGCCAGGACGGCAAGAATAGCGGTGCAGGCTTCTCTCAGCGTCTTGTTCGTGCGTATGTTGACGGTAAGATCCTTGGCGACTTCACTTACCGCGTACAGCTTCAGATGAACAATGCTTCTTTCCACATGAAGGACTACTTCGTTGAGTGGGGTAAGTACAAGGAGTTCAAGGTTAAGATTGGTCAGTACAAGCGTGCCTTCGGTTTTGAGAACCCTATGAACCCATGGGATGTGGGAGATGGTGACTATTCACAGCTCACAAAGAAACTCACTGGTCATAGCGACTACATCGGTTCTGAGAGCTCAAGCAATGGCGGTCGTGACCAAGGCATCCAGGTTCAGGGCGACCTCTTCCCAATGAAGGACGGTCATCGTCTTGTTCACTACCAGCTCATGGTTGCCAACGGACAGGGTATCAACTCTGCTGATGCCAACTCACGCAAGGATGTTATCGGAACTCTTCAGCTTCAGCCTGTAAAGGGTCTTACTGTTGGTTTC
The DNA here is from genome assembly GCA_024401305.1 of Bacteroidaceae bacterium. Lineage (GTDB taxonomy): Bacteria > Bacteroidota > Bacteroidia > Bacteroidales > Bacteroidaceae > Prevotella. The sequence goes on from JAKSLI010000047.1 coordinate 22,287, forward strand.
TTCGGATGGACAGGCGATGCTACTTACAACGGCATCACTGTTGACCGCAACCGCTACATGGTTTCTGCAAAGTACGACAATGCCGGTTGGACAGCGCGTGCAGAATATGCTCACTCTACAGGTCATAAGATCAGTGATTTCGGCATCGTTGACGGCAAGCAGACTCTCAAGGCCACAGCTTCAAACGGTCGTGCAGACGCTTGGTACGCAACAGTAGGCGTTCCAATGACACCATGGCTCAAGACATACTTCAAGTATGATGTCTATCGTGACGACGCTACATCTGAAACTGCAAAGTCCATCTACAGCATCTGTCCTAACATCCAGTTGCACAAGAACCTCATGTTCCAGCTCCAGTACAACTATGTTAACGACAAGACTCTTGCAAAGAGCAACTACAGCCAGCTTTGGCTTGAGACATACGTGAGATTCTAAATATTATAGATATCCTTATTCAACTTTTGCATTTCATTCTTTGATTTTCATAAAGATTTTGGTTCGGATGTCGAGCCCAAAGGGCAATCCTAAAAAAGAATACTCCATCAGCGAGGTACTCCAGCGCATTTTAGTATGGATTTTGAGTTGGATTTTTAGTATGGATTTTGAGCGCAGCGACCTCAAAAAAGGAAATTTCCTTCATTATTTTCAGAAGGATTTTTGTGAAGATTTTAAAATCTAAACTTAAAATCTACCTAAAAATATTTAGACGATGGTCTTTAAGGATGGTCGAAGCAAAGCTTCTCAAAATCCCAACTAAAAATCTAACCTAAAATCCCAATAAAAATCTCCAAATCAATAACATACAAACTTGCGAAACTTAAATCGCTTATATAACCCCTTTAACCTAATAAAAACATGAAAAGATCATTATTTGTCCTATTGCTGATGGTAATCAGCATGGGAGCATTTGCCCAGAAATGCTACAAACTGACTGGCGACAATGTGTATGTACGCAAAGGACCTGGCAAGAATTACGCTCAAGTACATTGGTCGGGAGCATACGGTAGCCCTGAGAATGAACCTGTGATGCTGAGCAAAGGCGCGTATGTTTACTCTCGTGGACCTGTAAAAAATGGTTTCATTCCTGTCTCTGAGGTTGGTGCCTCAATGTATTGGGTTGAAGGATGGATAAGTGCAAAGTATCTTGCTCCAGCCACAAAGTGCAGAACATGCAATGGCAAGGGCTATTTCAATCAGAAATGTCCGGAATGTAATGGCGAAGGTGTCCATGTTTGTTGTGACTATACAGGCAAGAAGCGCTGCCCTTCATGCTATGGCATAGGGTACAAGTAGGGCTATCAAATAAATATTTGCGTTCAGAAAAGATTTCCGCATAACCTTGCAAAAGATTGCTCTGCAAAGTTATGCGGAATTTGTACATGTGGGGAAAAATCACACAAACATTTCTTCTGCTACCAGCGATGGCAGAGACGCATTGATTATATCACCTTTCCATCCCAAAGGTCTCTTAAAAATTCTTTAGCAGGTACGATGTCAATGCCATTCATTTTACGCTTGTATTTATCAAGTGAAACGATATACAGTTTAGCATCAGGATAATCCTCGCTGAATGCCTTAAGACCATGTGTGTGTCTTGACTTTACTTCTTCAGACGACTTGAATTCTATTGCCACTCGGCCGTTGCCGATAATGGCATCCACCTCATAACCACCTGATGTGCGCCAATAAGTAAGCTTCTCCTCGGAATGAGTATATCCGAGGTATGCAATTATCTCTTGGATGATGAGATGCTCAAAAGCATGACCATAATCATCTGAGCCTGGTTTAAGGTTAGAGCGATGGCAGAGATAATTGGCAACACCAACATCAAACAGATAGAATTTGGGAGCAGCTATTGCTCTTCGTTTGTTTGTTGCAGTGAATCCAGGAATGAAATAGCCAACAAGTGTGTCTTCAAGGATAGAGAAATACTCCTTCACTGTGCGCTGGTCGATACCACAGTCCTGTGCAATATTCTTATATACAAGCATTTCTCCATCACACCGAGCTGCCACCTCCAGAAAATGCGTGAAGGTATTGAGATTCCTTGTCAGTGCTTCTTGCTTAATCTCTTCATTAAGATAGACACCGATGTAGCCACGAAGACGCTGGGTGGCATTCTGTACCATATAATGACGTGGTATCATACCATTATTGATAGCACGCTCAAGATCAAAGTCAGGAATCTCGCCACTGACAAGCGGATACATCTGTTCTTTTGAAGCGCGACCTCCAAGCAAGTTCGTGCCAAGGCGTTTCAGCTTTCTTGCGCTCGAACCACTAAGAATGAAACGAATACCTTTCCGCTGAATGAGGTAATGCACCTCATCCAAGAGCTGTGGCAGTTTCTGTATCTCGTCTATTACAACTGTATCTTCTGGTCCGAAGTCCTCTAACTCCTCAGAAAGCAGTTCTGGATGACGTAGCAAGCGTTCAAATTCTGCGGGATGGAGAAGGTCATAGTATCTGCAATTAGGGAACTGCGATATCAGCCATGTTGTCTTACCTGTTTGACGCGCACCCCATAAGAATACGCTGTCACCATTCTCATCTTCAAGGCTTAATTTGCGGATATACATACAATGGAATGTTATTTTATCAAGATAAAATTACAATAAGATGCTGCAAAAGTAGCAAATTCTTTTTAATTGAACAAGAATTTGAGTGATAAAATAACAATCTTTAGTATAAAAGACTAAACTGCGCAAGGAATAAACTATGTGGCTTTTATGCCAGGAAATACTATGGCATG
>JAKSLI010000048.1 GCA_024401305.1 Bacteroidaceae bacterium
CATGTGCGGCAGCAAGGACAACAGCATCCGGCTGCTCCTCATCGAAGAACTTCTTCACTGCGTACTGGTCTGTAAGGTCAAGCTCCTTATGGCCACGACCAACAAGGTTCGTATAACCTCGCTGAAGGAGGTTGTTCCAAATGGCAGAGCCAACAAGACCATGATGGCCAGCCACGAATATTTTGCTATTTTTGTCTAACATGATGCAAGCCTCTCCCCCCTTACCCCCTCCCCGATTATGGGGAGGGGGAGTAATATGTATTTGAGTGGGAGAGAATTTTACGTTGAATTTATATTTGTTGTCACTTTTTGCCTCTATCCCTATAATTATATTTTACAAGGCTAATTCCTCCCCCTCCCCATAATCGGGGAGGGGGCTGGGGGGGAGAGGCTTTTTCTTACTTCACAATTCCCTTCTCAAGATATGCTGCGAGGTTAGTGCGGACGCGTTCGCCTTCGCGCTCTACGGCAACCTTTGCCATGTCGCTGTCAACCATGATCTTGACGAGTTCTTCGAAAGATGTCTTGCCTGGGTTCCAGCCGAGCTTTGCGCGTGCCTTTGTAGGATCGCCCCAGAGGTTTACGACATCTGTTGGACGGTAGAAGTCTGGCGATACCTCAACGAGACACTTGCCAGTAGCCTTGTCGTAACCCTTCTCGTCCATGCCTTCGCCGCGGAACTCGAGTTCGATGCCTGCGTGCTTGAAAGCGTAGTAGCAGAACTCACGAACAGAGTGCTGCACGCCTGTTGCGATAACGAAGTCCTCTGGCTTCTCCTGCTGGAGGATGAGCCACATACACTCTACATAGTCCTTAGCATAACCCCAGTCGCGGAGTGAAGAGAGATTGCCGAGGAAGAGCTTGTCCTGCTTGCCCTGAGCGATGCGAGCTGCAGCGAGAGTGATCTTGCGTGTTACGAAAGTCTCACCGCGACGCTCTGACTCGTGGTTGAAGAGGATACCAGAGCAGCAGTACATGTTGTATGCCTCGCGATATTCCTTAACAATCCAGAAGCCGTAGAGCTTTGCAACAGCGTATGGAGAATATGGGTGGAATGGAGTGTTCTCGTTCTGTGGCACTTCCTCTACCTTACCGTAGAGTTCAGAAGTAGAAGCCTGATAGATGCGGCAAGTCTTCTCAAGACCGCAAGCGCGAACTGCCTCGAGTACGCGGAGAACGCCTGTTGCGTCAACATCGGCAGTGAACTCAGGAGAGTCGAAGCTGACCTGAACATGGCTCTGTGCAGCGAGGTTGTAGATCTCTGTAGGCTTAACCTGTGCCACAACCTTCACGAGTGACATTGAGTCGCCCATGTCTCCGTAGTGGAGGTGGAAGTTAGGCTGACCTTCGAGATGTGCGATACGCTCGCGGAAGTCAACAGATGAACGGCGGATGATGCCGTGTACTTCATAGCCTTTCTCAAGAAGGAACTCTGAGAGGTAAGAACCGTCCTGGCCAGTAACGCCAGTGATGAGTGCGATATTCTTCTTCATATAGTTTGTATTTTTATCGAATGTTCTGGTTAATAGTGCCTTGTTGGAGAGTTTATAACGAGTGGCAGGACCTCTGCCGATGACATCAACGAGCTGTTCGCTGACGAGGTTTGCCAACGCACGCTTCACGGTAGCGTCGCTCGGAGCAGCCTTCAGATGCTGCGAAATGCCTTGGCGATTGGCATCCGAATGGTCGTGAAGAATCTGCAGGATTTCTGTTTCAAGTGTCATAGTAGGGATGTTTTGGGGATTAACCCGACGTAAAAGCGTCGGGAACAGTGGCCTTTTGGCATCGGGAACAGCGGCCTTTTGGCGCACGAATTTCTATTTTCCGGGTGCAAAATTAAACAAAATACACAATAATCGGCGCAAAAATGACCCGATAACAAAAATAAATTATCCTAAAATGAGCCGATAAGCTATTTTTTAAGTAATAAGTAACAAGTAATAGGTAATAAGTATGATTACATTTGTAGGACGATTAGGAGGGCGCAGCATCCTATGTTTCCGCGCATAAAGCTAATCATACTTGTTACTTATTACCTATTACTTATTACTTGTTGTAGGGATTTCTCCCGCACCAATAGGGAAAAAACTATTGCAAAGATGTAAAAGATGCATAACTTTGCACTCAGAAACAATAAAAAACATCGACGCATCGTTACACATATTTCAACAAATCAAAACATCTCACAGTTATGAAAAAGAAGACTTTACTCACACTCCTCGCAGCATGCTTGCTCACATTAAGCCTCAGCAGCTGCTTCTGTTACGACGATTACGGCTACGGTTACGGACGCTACGGTTACTATCACCATCACCCAGCACCTCGCTATCATGGCGGTCATCATTATCATCATGGTCCAAATGCTGAGATGACGCCAGAGACTATGCCAGTTGAGTAATCATCTGCTGCGGTAAAGGCACCGCACCTTCATAAACAAAACAAACGAAAAGCAATGGAGACAACACAGAAATCATCAAAAGGCATGAAGTTTGCAGTTGGAATACTGCTCTTCCTATCCATTTTGCTGGCTGCTGCTATTGCAGCTGTTGCTTTGAATCCTTCGGAGGAAGCTCACCACGCAGCTGTGGCAAGCAATGTCGGCAAAGCAGTCAACGAACTCTTTAACGAACAGACCGAGCAACTGCTGGGCAAGGACTATCCAGCAATACAGAAACTTGCCAAGGACCTCGGCGAACCTCTGATAAAAGAAACCATAGACGACATCATCGAAACGCAGTTGGAATATCACGACTATGTTGTATTCTCAACGACTACATATACAATCCCTGCCACCGTTTCAAACCTGCTTGACATCAAAAAGGAAGAAACAGACTACGGCAAAGACGGAACAACAAAGACCATTTCTGTCGGAGCGTTTGGCAAGATTTTTACCGCAAGCAAGAGCGATATCAAACACATAATTCGCCTTAAGGTGGCAGGGATCATCGACAAAACAGGCTTCATCACAAAACTCCTTGACGATGATAGGGGCGCTGTGGAAAGTTTCAAGGATATGCTCTTCGATGAAGACACCGAAGAGAAGGTAAGGTCCGGACTGAAGTTCATGAACGAACTGATAGAATTAATGGCCGAATAAGTTAGGATTTTGATGGATTGGTAAGTGGTTTACGGACCACTTACCTTTTTTTATGTCCTTTTTCCAGAATTCTTTTTGCTATTTCTGGAAAAAAGTATAATTTTGCACCCGAAATAACATATAGTCATCTTTCGCCCCAAAAGGGAGAAGACGGCAATAGGTAGAAGAAAACCCTATAGAAAAAACTTTCGTTGGGATTAAAAATTAGCTTGAGGCTATTTTGAGTTTTTTCTTTTGCAGATTTTATTTCTTTTTTGAGCGTAATATAAAATATTGCGCGAGGAAAAGGAAGGAAAGATGTAAAGAAAAAGCCAAAAGAGTCCAAGAAAAGAACCCAACGTTGAATTGATTCTATGGGAACTAATTTTTAGAGCCCAACGAACATGTATTATGTAACAAAGAGGATGGAGATTGCCGGCTGCCACAGTCTCCAACTGTCTTACCCAAGCAAGTGCAGCCAGCTCCACGGTCACAATTGGATTGTAACGGTTCACTGCAAGTCGCGCGAACTGAATGCAGACGGTATGGTTGTTGATTTCACCGAAATCAAGAACAAGATCCATGGCTATCTTGACCACGGAAACTTCAACGAACTGCTTCCCTTCAACCCAACAGCCGAGAACATTGCACGCTGGATTTGCGACCAGATAGAGACTTGCTGGCGCGTGGAAGTGCAGGAGAGCGAAGGTAACATTGCCGTTTACGAAGAAGATTAGCCATTACCCATTAGCCATTACCCATTAGCCTCGCGACAGTCGCGAATAATCTATGAGAGTAAACGAAATATTCTATTCCTTGCAGGGAGAAGGCCATCACACAGGAACACCAGCCGTGTTTCTGCGCTTGTCTGGCTGCAACCTGAAATGCCCTTTCTGCGACACCCAGCACGAAAGTTTCGTCGAGATGAGCGAGGAGGAGATTGTCAACCAAACGTCATCCTTCCCTACGCGTACAATAATTATAACAGGTGGCGAACCGCTTCTCCAACTCACAGCATCACTCACCCAACTGCTACACAATGCCGGTTTCGCCATACATATCGAGACCAACGGCAGCCGCCGCTTACCGGAAGGGGCGGAAATCGACTGGGTGACATGCTCACCGAAAGACGGAGGGAAGGTCATCATCCAGCGCATCGACGAACTGAAAGTGGTGTTCATGAACCAGGACATGTCGCAATACGACAATCTTGCAGCCAAGGAATACCGCCTACAGCCACTCGACTCAGGCGACAACGACCAGAACATCATCAACCAGCAGCAGACAGTAGATTACATCCTTCAGCATCCGAAGTGGAAACTTTCACTGCAAACCCACAAGATTCTGAATGTGAGATAGGGAACCTATCGATTTTGAATATAAACTCAGCAAGTTTAAACTCGCTGAGTTTTTTTGTGCATTTAGAGCCCCTTGATAAGGGGTGGATATATTACAGGGATTGACAATACATGAAAAATGCGTACATGTTGTGAAGTTCACGAATTGTCCGAAACCATTTCATAATTTGTTTGCGAAACCTTTTCAAAACACCATACCTTTGCAGTGTCAAAAATTAAAAATGACATTCAAAACAAACTAAAATTCAAACTTACAAACAAAATTTACAAACCAATTAAAACATTAAACATTATGAAAAAGTTTCTCACAAAAATCATGTTCGCAGCAGTAGCAGTTCTCTCAGTAGCAGGTTTCACATCTTGTAACAACGCAGACGACGATCCATACGTTCCAACACCAGCATCCGTTCAGGAGCAGACTCAGGTGGTATCGGAAGCACGATATTTAGCACGTATTCCGGAAGTAGCATTCAAGTATGCAGACTTCACATTGACACTTGAATACAACGGTGAGAAGCACACCTACAAGGTAAGCGAGAACTCAAAGAGCGGCAATTTTCATTTCGGATCATTGGAAGAAGCAGGACTTGAACCTAACCTTGCCGTTCGCGTAATTGACATCCCATTCCAGTATAATGCCAAGCGTATAGTAAAGGCATCACTCTCATACGAACTTACAGAAACAGGCAAGCAGCTCATTGCCAACGCTGTAGAAGGAGAAGAATTCGACTTTGCCATCAACATTATGTTTGGAGAGTGCGACAAGGCAGGAAACTTTGGTTACAACACCAAGACGGATGAACGTGCATTCGGAGGCGTTCACGCAAATGAATTCGATGGCTTCCTTGATGTGTTGAATAGCTACGGCTCACTGATCAACAAAACACTCTATTAAAAACAGCATACAATCGCAATTGAATGACGAAAGCCATCCGCAGTACTACCGAAAGGTGCCTGCGGATGTTTTTTTGTGTGATAATAACGGATTTTTCCCTAAAGAATTCTTTTTTAGAAAAACATTTTTTAATTTTGCAAAAATATTAATCGCTCAATAGCACAAAAACACGATGCCATGAAATGTAGAAATTGTGGAAATGAAATAGACAATGACTCTTTGTTCTGCGAATATTGCGGCGCAAAGATCAAAGTAGAACTGCAACAGCCTGTACAGACTCCACCAGTTCCTCCAGTGCCACCACAGGTGCCACAGCAACCACAGAATGTAGTTGTGGAAGCTGCACCCGTAGAGGAGGCGAAGACTGTTTGCAGCAAGTGTGGTGCGGAACTTGCGGCTGGCCAGAAGTTCTGCATGAACTGTGGCGGTCAGGCGGCTGTAACGATGGTGAAGAATCTGCTCCATCAAAGTTTAAGGGCTCCTTCTGCACCGGGTGAATTCACCGTACCTATGGGACCGATGCCAATGGGCGGCGGCATGTCTGCCATGCAACCGGCAATGGCGATGGTGTCTGCCGGTGTTCAGGCTGCAAGATCTGCTATGTCAACACCTGCCAACCAGTATGGTTCTCAGCAACCTTATGCGCAGCAGCCAATGCAACAGCCTTATGCACAGCAACCAATGCAGCAACCTTACGCGCAGCAACAGCCAAAGACGAAGAAGAAGCCGTCGAAGGTGGGCAGATTCTTCAAGAATATAGGTATGCGCCTTTTTTGGACAGGCTTTTCTGCCGGCATGACTTACTTGGGCTACTATATCTATCAGCATAAGGATTCTATCTTGGCTTGGTTCACAGGACTGTTCTCTTAATGATACATTCAACTTTCGCAAGTTTATGACATGCTCTTGTTGAGCCCAACGAAACTTGAATTAAATACTATTGTGTCCAGTTTTAAGTAAAGATTTTCAGTGAGATTTTCAGTGAGGATTATGAGCGTAGCGACTACAATATAAATGCCTTGCATTATTTTCAGAAAGATTTTCAGTATTGATTTTAAAATCTAAACTAAAAATCAAGCTAAAAATTTTTTTGCGGTTATATTTAGATGGTCGAAGCAAAGCTTCTCAAAATCTCGACTTAAAATCATACTAAAAATCTAAACTAAAAATGGAGCAATAAACTCGACACCCTAATTAAATACAACACCAATGAGAAAGACCATCTTCTTACTGATTATGCTAATCGTTTCCACCTTTGCATGGGCAGATACGGTGGAACACAACGGCGTGAGCATAAGCTTCGAACTGCCTGGCGTTACCATTACCAGCAAGGACATCGAGACTTTCGAACGCTCGCATCATATACCGTCGTACGTCAAGGACCAATCAATAATAAATCGCATCAGGAAAAGCCATACGGTAAAGATCCTGAAGATTAAGGGTACTTGCCATAACGGAAAGTTCGTTGTCAAGGGAACTGCCACCAGACCTCCATTGCCTGAGGGTATTCTCGGACCTGGTAGGGAGAATATGGATGTGTGGTTGCTGTCTTGTACCATTGCTTCCAAGGAAAAGATAACCCCAAGGGGTGACGAGGCAGTTGATTATATTCCGGGAGAACTGGACAATGCTTTCTGGAGAAACTTCAAGAAGGAAACATTGAGCTATAATTTCGAGGTGCCGGGAAATGCGGAAGTATCGAACAAGCATAAAACCATCCAGTTTAGGATAAAACTGCTGGACGGCATGGGATGGGTTTATGTGTTCGGCGAAATAGAAAACCTTGACGCTGGTGCCCTGAATGTAACGGAAAAGGTAACTGGTAGTGATGTTGTGACAGTGGACAAGGGAAAGATGGAGAATCGCAGTGGCGAAGGCGAGGTGGATTCGAACGGTATCAGTTGGTGGGAGATTCCTTCTGCCGTAGCGGTAGTCGTGTTCCTTACCAGCTCTGGAGCTGCTGTTCTCAATAATGAAGATGAAGAAGGCGACAGCGAAGAGGGAGATGAGGAAGTTCCCGAAGAAGAGCCTGTGTTTGGTTGGCGCTTTATGAAGGAGTTTGGCGATATGGTGGTAGCCGGCGACATACCGCGCACCATTGCCGCGAAGCTCGTGCAGTATAAGGATGGAATGGATGTGCCTCTCGACCACATGACGCAGCTTATCCAAATAACATCGCCAGACAATTTTATAGTCACTAACCAACGAATGCTCAACGGCTACATGGCTGCCGACATACATGTGAATCCGCAGCTTACCATTGAGCAAATGGATAAGGGAGGCTATGTAAACTTCACAATAGCTGGCAACGGTGCGAGCCACACCTGTTCCATGTACTTCGAAATTGACATTCCTTCATACGAGATGGAGGACCTGAAAGTCATTCTCGGCGACGGAATGGTATATCAGACCGACATACAACTGCACTCAGGTGCCTTTCCGAAGGATGTGCGCGTGACCTCACACCCAGATTACGAGGTGGTAGAGCAGCCTGTGCCAAAGGATACCGACGATAGAGACCTTGGCAAATATACCCTGCAGATTCTCAACAAGTCGAAGAAGCCGGCTACAAATGTCCTTCAGGGAAAGAACCTGAAATATTACCCTGTGGAAGTAAATGTTGAGGCAGAATTTGAAAACGGTCTCATCATACCTGGCACTATCAAAGTATATGAGTTCCCGGATGGAATGTACTTCGTAGCCGACGTTCTGACCGATGGCTACGCCAACATCAGGACTGACAATACAAGGGAGACGATAATCTTCGGAATGAAGACTGTCATTAGAACTTCTACAGAGATAAATCCTTCCTTCGCAAGATACGATGCCGACAAGATGAGGGCTTTCACCTATGAGGTCAAGGATCTCAAGGAGAATGGCAAGATAAAGGGCGAAGGAGAATATGAGGAAGGTCTGTCGCGCAACTTCGAGTTTAAAATAGTGCCTACGGCTCAAGGCTACGGTCTTACACCTCAGACCACTCTGGGTATGGAATCCGAGGACAAGCCGTACATTGCAGAACTCCCAGTGAAAGGTGTCGTTGAGGCAGATGATTTCTCGGATGTTGTGGAGGGCAATCTGATGATGGCTCTCTACGGATTGGTTCCGCATAAGCCGACATTATGGGACATAGAGTGCGAGCGACTGCTGAAGATCATCACCATGTACGAACTCCAGGCGGATGAAAACGTCAAGCAGATGTGGAGGTATCGCAAACTCTATTCTTCCAACGATCTCAACCTCTACTGCCGTGCTCTCATAGAAGAGTCCATGCAGTATCACTCTATGCTGAGTACGGACTACGAGACCCAGGCGAAATGGCTTTCTTGCGGATTGGCGTGCTGCCATGCGCTCAAATATGTGGGCGACCAGGCATCGGAAATCGTGCTGACATATTACTTCAAGGGTTTGGGCAAATACGTGCTTAATCCGCTCAAGAAGCTCGTTGTGGATCTGGCAGCAGAGTTTACAGCCCGCTATATCGACGGTCAGCCATTCGAATTTACCGAAGACAATGCAGAGGCATTGGGCAAAACGCTGTTCGAGATGTTCAACACTTCGATAGGCGACCAGATTGATAATTGGGCAACCAGTCCAAAGAAGGATATGGGAGACGCAGGTGCCATCATAGCCGCTTTCGTAGGTGTGAACATCGCCAAGCATTACTTCCTTGACGATGACAAGTCGAACAGAGGCGACTTCTGGCTTGCCGTGTGCTTAAGCTGCCAGGATTTGTTCTCGGAATCAATAAAGGCGACTGTCGGCACCATGTTCGGAAAGTGGCTTGAGAAGGTTGGATCCAACGGCAAGAAGAGCATATCAAAATGGATAAGCGATAAGATATCTACCGACGAGAAATCTCGTGAACTCGTAATGGGCAAGCTGGAGGATATGATAAAGAACCCGGTAAAGAACGCCATGTCCACATTATACGAGAAAATCCCTGAGATTTACGAAGCGTTGCAGACGGGAGAGAAGTACGACTATGCCGAATTCTTCTACAAGATGCTTGTGCCAGACAAGTCTGACGATGCAACAGGCGGAGACGTCATGACAGCCATAGACGTCATACTTTCCCTCGTCATCCTTCCTTTCAAGGCTGTTGCCAATGTGATGGCAAAGACAGATGTGAAGGTTTACAGAAAGCGTGGCGATAACGAGGTGTATTCCACGGACTGATTGGGCGTGGGAAAGCGTCGTCAGCAGTCCAAAACTGACAAAATAGTATCAGTCCCCTCCTGCTTTTTTATGGGCAGGAGGGGACTTTTGTAAGTGGTTGATAATGTGAGCGTTAGGGAGGCATGAAAAAACTCATAGAGTTTTGCATAAAAAGTCATAGGTTTTTTGGTAAAAAGTCATAGAGATATTTATCGTTTCCCGCAGAGTTTTTATCCGTAACCCATAGAGTTACGAAAAAGACTGCTCAGGATGACAAAATAGTATCAGTAGGTTTTCAGTGAAAACTTCTGAGACAAAACTTTCCCAAATGTTGTGTAAGGGCAAAAATATGACAAGTCGTTATTGCCAGATTGGCTCCATTTCCCAATTCTTAGGGAATCCCATTGCTGCAAGGTCTATTTCCGGGAAGTTAAGAGAATCTCTGGAATCTCTGGGACGGTTCTGCGATACGCAATGATGTAACTGTCCCATATATACCATATTGCGCAGGCATTTGGTACAGGGGACAGTCGAAGAAATCTGTACTATAGCCTCCCCAAAATAATCCGGCGCAAATCTTGACATCATCATACATGTTGGGATCTGCGCCAGAGTTGTTTTTAGGAGGGGCACTGCCTCTACTGAAGGGATTTCGGTGCAAAAAACGTAGTGGTACACAAGTTTGTGGACCACAAACTTGTGTACCACTATTTTTTTTCTTAACTTTGCCGCCATAAATCAGTAATTCCACTCAATATGAACAAACCTTTTATCTATGGCACTGCCGTTAGGAACGAGAACTTCACAGACCGCAAGAAGGAGACTCGTCAGCTCATGATGAACTTCGAGAATGGCCTCAATACCATTATTATTTCTCCAAGACGAATGGGAAAAACGTCTTTGGTCAATAAGGTTATGCATGGTATTACGGACGAGAAACTGAAAGTTGTCTATCTTGACATCTACGATTGCAGGAGCGAATACGACTTCCTCAATCGCTTTGCTTCTGCAATAATGAAGGCTACGGCAGGACATCTTGATCGCGTAGCATCAACGGTAAAGGAGTTTCTGACGCGTGTAGTTCCTACACTGCACTTCTCTCCAGAACCAATGTCCGATTTTTCCGTATCACTGGGAATTACTCCAGAGATCTACTCGCCGGAGGAGGTTCTTAACCTTCCCGAAATCATCGCACAAAAGAAAGGCATTCACATAATCGTCTGCATAGATGAATTCCAGCAGGTGGGCGATTTCCCTGATTCCTTGAATGTTCAAAAACGCATGCGTGGCGCATGGCAGCATCACGAGAATACATCCTACTGTATGTACGGAAGCAAGAAGCACATGATGATGAACATATTCCAGAATAAACGTATGCCGTTCTATAAGTTTGGCCAAATGATGTTCCTGGATAAGATTCCTGCCGATGAATGGTGCGAATATATCAAAGAGAGATTTGAGAGTAAGAGCAAGCACATATCAGATGAGTATGCCAAAAGAATATGCGATACGGTTGGGTGCTATTCAACATACGTACAAGAATTGGCGTGGACGGTGTTTGTAGAGACGGATGCTGAGGTTACAGAGGACTCTTTCAAAGAAGGGCTACAGACACTACTACATCAGAACTCTGCGTATTTCCAAAACCAGATAGCAAGTCTTACCACTTACCAGATGAACTTCATCCGAGCTATCTGCGATGGTGTGCATACAGATTTCGGAGGCAAGGATATAATCAAGAAATATAATGTTGGTACGAAATCCAATATAAACAGAATAAAGAACACGCTGGAAGACAAAGAAATCATTGACAATACCAAAGAAGGAACAATCTTAGCTGATCCCGTCTTTGAACTTTGGTTTCGCAGCGAGTATATGCCGTAACATGGAACTACAGGGGACTGGTACTATAAAAACTACACTATAAAGACATAACATAATCTGGGGTGAATCTTGACATTATCATACATGTTGGGATTTGCGCCAGATTTGTTTCGGGATAGTCAACTCCCTCCTACAAAAAGACTTTTTTGAGGAAAAATGCTTAAAAGTAGAGAAAAACTTTGCTTATTAAGATAATATTTTATACTTTTGTGCCGAAATATAAAATGGCATTTTAATATTGTATGATCAACAAAGCTCTACTCAAGCAAAGAGAAGCTACCTGAGTTCTGTGTATCAGAAAATATACCTGGGTGACATTTGCGCAAGAAACAAGATCAGCAACCCTAACCTCTTGCGCTTGATGATAAAGAAGATGGCAGAGAGTGTGAAACAGCCATTATCGTACTTCTATAACCAGAACGTGGAGGTTGATTTCTATGTTCCTGATGATGAACTTGCCATACAGGTTTCTTACTCTATTGAGGAATCAGATGCGACTAAAAAACGAGAGGTGGAAGCCCTGCAGAAGTTACCAAAAGCATTGTCTTGCAAACGAAGAGTAATCATTACCTACGATGAAGAAAAGGCCATTGAAGATGAATATGGTATAATTGAGGTTATACCATGCTGGAAATGGTTGCTTCAACAGTAAAAAGAATCCGGGTGATACATTTCCTTAACTTTGCAACATATAAAAAACGTCAATATGATGAAACGAACAGCTTTTCTTATAGTCATGGCACTATTGCTTTCTTCTCCATTATTTGCCCAGAAGAATAAGTCCAAAGGTAAGTCAACGCCAAAGTCGAAGCCTAAGACGACAACAGTCGTTGAGGTAAAGAAGAGGAAGCATTTGCCTGCCAGTGAGAGGCAGGGAGAGACTCCTGCCATGACGATTAAAGATTTGCCTACCTCAGGCAGATATGCTGTCACTACACTTGATGGCGTACCGAAGTGTGAAGCGGAATTTGATCAGATATATTCTTGGTCTTCAATTACAAAGACAGGATTGTTTCAGGTCAAAATGGACGGAAAGTGGTTTCTTATGGACAATGAAGGAAGGTCATTGCTTAAGGAAGGCATGAAGGAGATAGAGATTATTGACAGAATAATCAAGGCACAGGATTTCTCCGGGAAGTTCCAACTATACGATTTAGACGGAAACTTGCTTGGAGGCAAGACGTATGTGCAGGTAGAATTAACATCTCATGCTGAAGACGCTGCAGCAATAAACGTGACTACTTCAGACATGAGAACAACGGCAATAGATTTTGCGGGAAATGAGTTGCCTGGAGTGTTCCAGAATGCAGATTGCGACTTGGATCCATCCGTCAAAAGTAGTATAACCGAGCCGGTTTTCTATAGCGCAAAATATGGAATCATAAATGCTGACGGTGAAGTCATTGTGGAGTTTCGTAAGGCAAGTGCAAACATAAAACATTTAAGTCAAGGTCAGTCGTTATCGGTGTACGGGGGACTCTACAAGAAAAACAAACTTGAAAAGATTCTCAGCAGGGAAGAGTATGATAACATGTTGCTAATTTATCAGAAAAACGGTCCAAAGATACAAGTGTACGATATGTTGGGCAATGTCATTATACCATACGTAAAAGCGTATTGGGAATCTGAAGCCTTTGAGAAAGGGAAAAAGAAGGTATTGGCTTACCTGAAAGAATATCCAAAATATCGTGACGAAATAAATGCGAAGGTCTATGCTCCATATATGCGACTGATGGAAAAGAAGAAGAGTCTGCCTGCGTATGCGGATTTCTGCGAAGGCCCGTCACTCTTTGACATTGCAAACGAAAAGGGCAGAGTAAGAAAGGCTGCAGAGGAGAAAGAACGTAAGGAGATGTTGGCTCGTGAGGCTCAAAGGAGAAAGGAGCAAGAAGCTGAGGCGAGAAAGCAGAAGCAGCGTGAACTGGCTGAGGCAAAGAAGCAGAAGCAACGTGATCAAGCTGCTGCCGCCACTGCCAGAAAGAACAAGACAACGACCACCAGCACTGCGCAGAATAAAGTGGCACGAAGCGATGGATATTCTCCAAATGCTGAAAACAAGGCATACTCAAACGGAGCTTTAACTGATTTGGAGAAAGCAAACAGACATTATTCTACACCAGCTTACGGAACAACGCCTTTCGGCGACTATTATTATCTTAGTGACGATGGGTACTCTATCCATATAGTGTTATACAACTATCAAGGCAGAGTGGAAGCGAACACTTACGATAATCACTTCATGTCGTTTGAGAGTTTCACTTATGGAGGAGATCGTGGCGATTGGATGTATTTCTATGGCGTGAACATCTCTACTCACAATAAGTGGGGAGAAATGGATCTGTACATTGCCAAAGACTGGAGCAAGGTGCTTCTCACTACCAATTTCGGAAACATCTTCAACAAGCAATGTTCGGAATATACAGCTATAAAGTCAAAAGAAGATCACAAAATGCTTGGTTGGGGCTATGCCAACTCTGTTTTTATGGGCCAGTCAAGGGCGGCAGAAGCAAGAACACAACAGATGATAAAAGATATCCAGAACGAGATAAACTCCATGGGCTCGTCAAGTAGTGGTTCGGGAACAACCAGCACACCATCTAATCGCAATGACGGAGTTAGGGTGAAGCAGTATTCTCCAAATTACACAGGATCGTCAGAACAAGTGTGGTGTGATGAGTGTCATGGCTACGATGCACCGCATGTACACATCACAAAGAGGTAAAAGAAAAAGCCGCGACAGGATTGACTCCTATCGCGGCTTGTTTTATGCCTTTAGCTTTTAGCCTTTAGCCTCAAGCAGAGCGGGAATGCCCTGCTTGAACCTTAAAGTGTCTGCTTGATCTCGATTTCAGAGAAGCACTCGATGATGTCGCCAACCTGAATATCGTTGAAGTTGACGATAGAGATACCACACTCGAAGTTGGTTGCAACCTCCTTGACATCGTCCTTGTAACGCTTGAGTGCGTCGATTTCGCCTGTGTGGATAACGATACCGTCACGGATGACGCGAGCCTTGTCAGAGCGGTGTACCTTACCTTCAACAACGTATGCACCGGCAACAGTACCAACCTTCGAAATCTTGAAGACTTCGCGTACCTCAACATTGGCAGAGAATACTTCCTTCTTAACCTTGTCGAGCATACCTTCCATAGCCTGGGTGATATCGTCGATAGCGTCGTAGATTACCGAGTATGTGTTGATAGATACACCTTCGCGCTCAGCAAGCTTCTTTGCTGCTGCAGAAGGACGCACCTGGAAACCTACGATCATACCGTTTGTCGCAGTAGAAGCGAGCATGACATCGTTCTCCGAAATCTGACCGACAGCCTTCTGGATAACGTTCACCTGAACCTTCTCTGTAGAAAGTTTGATGAATGAGTCAGAGAGAGCCTCAATAGAACCGTTGGTATCACCCTTGACGATGAGGTTGAGTTCGTGGAACTCACCGAGAGCAATACGGTGTGCAATCTCATCGAGAGAGAGGGTTGTAGCGGTACGGAGTGACTGTTCACGCTGAAGCTGCATACGCTTGTTGGCAATGTCCTTAGCCTCCTGCTCTGTGTCCATAACATGGAGCTGGTCGCCCGCAGTAGGAGCGCCGTTAAGACCGAGGATTGTTGCAGCCTGTGCAGGACCTACATTGTCGATCTTGTGGTTACGTTCGTCGAACATAGCCTTGATACGACCGTAAGCGGTACCAGCTATTACATAGTCGCCTACCTTGAGTGTACCGTTCTGAACGAGGACAGTGGCAACATAACCGCGGCCCTTGTCGAGTGAAGACTCAATGATAGAACCGTTAGCCTTGCGGTTAGGGTTAGCCTTAAGCTCGAGCATTTCAGCTTCGAGGAGCACCTTCTCGAGAAGATCCTCTACGCCGATACCCTTCTTTGCAGAGATTTCCTGGCACTGATACTTACCACCCCATTCCTCAACGAGGAGGTTCATCTGTGAAAGGTCCTCACGAATCTTGTCAGGGTTAGCGCCTGGCTTATCAATCTTGTTGATAGCGAACACCATTGGAACATCGGCAGCCTGTGCGTGAGCGATAGCCTCCTTAGTAGTAGGCATCACAGAGTCGTCGGCAGCGATGATGATGATTGCGATGTCCGTTACCTGAGTACCACGGGCACGCATGGCAGTAAACGCCTCGTGACCAGGAGTATCGAGGAATGTGATGCGGCGACCGTCCTCAAGTTTCACGTTGTAGGCACCGATGTGCTGGGTGATACCACCAGCCTCACCAGCGATAACGTTAGCGCTACGGATGTAGTCAAGGAGCGAAGTCTTACCGTGGTCAACGTGACCCATCACTGTTACTACCGGAGCACGTGAGATGAGATCCTCTTCATTGTCCTCTTCTACTACGATAGCCTCCTGAACTTCAGCAGAGACATATTCAGTCTGGAAGCCGAACTCCTCAGCAACGAGGTTGATGGTCTCAGCCTCAAGACGCTGGTTAATGGAAGCCATCACGCCGACAGACATGAGAGTACCGATAACCTGAGTAACGCCTACGCCCATCATTGTAGCGAGGTCTGATACGGTAACGAACTCCGTTAGCTTCAATACCTTGCTCTCTGCATTCTCAGCAGCAGCAGCCTTTGCAGCCTGCTCAGCAACGGCATCACGCTTGTCACGACGATACTTGGCAGCGTTCTTGTTCGACTTGTTCTTTGAAGTAAGGCGAGCAAGTGTTTCCTTTACCTGCTTTGCTACATCCTCTTCGCGAACTTCTGGCTGAACATTGCCCTTCTTGTTCTTGTTCTTCTTATTCTTGTTCTTGCCGCCGCCCTGCTGGTTGTTCTGCTGGTTAGCCTGCTTTGCAGCCTGGTTGATGTCAACCTTGTTCTTGTTTATGCGCTCGCGCTTCTTCTTTTCGCCATTGTTCTGACCGTTCTGGCCACCACCCTGACGCTGTGCATGAGCAGCCTTAGCCTTCTCTTCACGCTCCTTGCGGCGCTCTTCCTTAGACTTCTTCTTAGGACGAGTGCTTGAGTTGATGGAAGAAAGGTCTATCTTACCGAGAATCTTCGGACCGTTCTCAGCCTGTGCAGCCATAGCAGCAATCTCGCCTGGAGTCTTGACAGGACCTCCGCTTGCAGGCTGCTGTGCAGGCTTTTCTGCAACAGGAGCAGCAGGCTTTTCTGCCTTCTTCTCAGGTTTCTTTTCTGCTTTCTTCTCAGCCTTCTTTGCAGGCTTCTTATCGGCAGGCTTTTCTTCATGTTCTACCAAGGCGATAGCCTCAGCCTTTGCCTTTGCAAGAAGCTTTGCCTCCTGAGCAGCCTTCACAGCTTCTGCCTCAGCCTTTGCCTTTGCCTGAGCTTCAGCCTTAGCCTTCTTCTCAGCCTTGGCAGCTTCTTCCTTTGCCTTCTTTTCAGCCTCAGCCTTTGCCTTCTTGCCGTCGAGGTCGTCAAGGTCAATCTTTCCGAGTGGCTTGAACTCCTGCTTCTGTTCTGCAGCAACAGGCGCAGCAGCCTCCTGCTTTGGAGCCTTTTCCTTCTTCTCCTTCGGCTTTATTGCTTGCTCGGCCTTCTCTTTTGCAGCCATATCGCTGCTGAACTCCCTTCTAAGGGCGTTCTCCTGATCCTCACTCAGTTTCGGGTTACCATTTATTTCTCCTGTGAGAAGGTTCTTCTTCTTGAGAAATTCCACGGCACGCTCCGCACTGATGTTGAGTTGGGTTGCTATATTTGTTAATCTTATTGCCATAGGCCTCTCCCCCCAGCCCCCTCCCCGTATAATGGGAGGGGGAGTGATATGCTTTGTGGGAGGATTATATCACTTTTGTGTTATACATTTTATGTTGCCTCGGTCCTAGTAAAAACATTGTACAAATGTAATTACTCCCCCTCCCATTATACGGGGAGTGGGTAAGGGGGGAGAGGC
Source organism: Bacteroidaceae bacterium (assembly GCA_024401305.1). Lineage (GTDB taxonomy): Bacteria > Bacteroidota > Bacteroidia > Bacteroidales > Bacteroidaceae > Prevotella. The sequence goes on from JAKSLI010000048.1 coordinate 17,261, forward strand.
TTTATTCGAACTCAGCGCTGAGGACATCGATGATGTGATCAACGGTCTCTTCCTCAAGGTCTGCCTTGTTGATGAGGAGTTCGCGTGGAGCGTCGAGAACCTGCTTAGCAGTGTCGAAGCCGATAGCCTTGATAGCATCGATGATCCACTGGTCGATTTCGTCGTTGAACTCGTCGAGCAAGATATCGTCTTCCTCCTCTTCGCCTTCCATTGTGTCGCGGAATACATCGATAGTGTAGCCTGTAAGCATAGAAGCGAGCTTGATGTTTGCACCGTTACGACCGATGGCAAGTGATACCTGGTCTGGAGCGAGATAAACCTCAGCCTTCTTGTTTTCCTCGTCGAGTGTGATGCTTGATATTGTAGCAGGTGCGAGGGCACGCTGGATGAAGAGCTTTGTATTTGAAGAGTAGTTGATTACATCGAGGTTCTCGTTGCAGAGTTCGCGAACGATACCATGGATACGAGCACCCTTAACACCAACGCAAGCACCTACTGGGTCGATGCGCTCATCGTAGCTTTCAACAGCAATCTTTGCGCGCTCTCCTGGGAGACGAGCGATGTTGTGAACTGTGATGAGACCTTCCGCGATTTCTGGAACTTCGTTCTCGAGAAGACGGCGGAGGAAGTCTGGGTGTGTACGTGATACGTAAACCTTAGGATTGTTGTTGTCGTTAGTAACCTTGTAGATTACGGCGCGGATAGTGTCGCCCTTGCGGAAGTTGTCGCCTCTGCGACCGTCGCCACCAATCTGCTCGCTCTTTGGAAGGAGGAGTTCGTTGTTCTCATCGTCGAAGAGAAGCACTTCGCGCTTCCATGACTGGTAAACCTCACCAGATACGAGTTCACCTACGCGATCCTTGAACTTGTTGTAAACGCTTTCGTGCTCAAGGTCGAGAATCTTTGAAGCGAGAGTCTGACGGAGAGTAAGGATGGCACGGCGGCCAAACTTGCTGAAGTCGATAGGCTCTACCACTTCCTCGCCAACCTCATAGTCAGCCTCAATCTTCTGAGCCTCTGAAAGTTCGATCTCCTTATTCTCATCCTCAACCATGCCGTTCTCAACAGCGATACGGTTGCGGTAGATTTCGAAGTCACCCTTGTCAGGGTTCACGATAACCTTGAAGTTTTCGTCAGAGCCGTAGATACGCGCAATGACATTACGGAAACTGTCTTCGAGCACACTCATCAGGGTAGTGCGGTCGATGTTCTTTGTCTCTTTGAACTCCTTGAAGGTGTCCACCATAGAGACTACGTTGTCGGTCTTCTTTGCCATAAAAGCCCCACCCCCGACCCCTCCCCCTAATGGGAGGGGAGTGATATGCATTTGAGCGGGATGGTTATATCACTGTTGTTATAATATTAATGTCCATTCGCCTCTATCCCCTGTAATTACATTACATCCGGCAAGTGTAACTACTCCCCTCCCATCAGGGGGAGGGGCTGGGGGTGGGGCTTTTAGAATTTCAAATCATACTTGCAGTATTTTACCTCTGCAATCTTGAAGCTGTAATCCACTTCCTCGATGTGTGGGCGCTTTTCGCCCTCACGCTTTACCTTCTCTTCGCAAGTTACGGTGAAGCTTTCGCCGTTGACTTCCTTGAGAACGCCGCGATATTTCTTGCCGTCGGCGAGCACTTCCACATCCTTGCCTACATGACACTGGTACTGCTCGATAACCTTGAACGGCTGACCAACGCCTGCCGAGCCCACTTCAAGTTCGAAGTCTTCCTGCTCACGGTCGAAATGGTCTTCAATGAAACGTGAAAGCTCGCAGCAGTCTTCAATCCATACGCCGTCGGCATGGTCTATCTCCACTACGATGCGGTTGTCGGCACTTACCTCCACGTCAACAAGGAAATACTCTGTCTCCTCAAGCCATTGCTTGACGATGTCTGTAATTTGTTGTTTCTGAATCATCTATTAAATTTTCAATTTACGGATATAAAATCAAGAATGAGAACCTCTCTTTCGAGAAGCTCTCATTCCACTGAACGGGTGCAAAGGTATGACTATTTCTTTAGATAGGCAAATTTTCAAGCATTTTTTTTCTTTATTCTTATTATATTATATGAAAAGATAGTATCTTTGCAGCGGAAAACTTAAAACAACAAGCAGAAAACTTAAACAACACAATAATTACTATGCAACTTAAAAAGGTGATTGTGCTCGGTTCAGGTGCCCTCAAGATTGGACAGGCTGGCGAGTTCGACTATTCAGGTTCTCAGGCGCTCAAGGCGTTGCGTGAAGAAGGTATCAGCAGTGTGCTCGTAAACCCAAACATCGCTACCATTCAGACTTCTGAAGGTATCGCTGACAAGGTTTACTTCCTTCCAGTGAATACATATTTCGTTACTGAAATCATCAAGAAGGAACGTCCAGACGGCATCCTCCTCGCTTTCGGTGGACAGACTGCACTCAACTGCGGTACTGAGCTTTACCTCAACGGCACTCTCAAGGAGTACGGCGTGCAGGTGCTCGGAACTTCCGTAGAGGCTATCATGGACACTGAGGACCGCGACCGCTTCGTGAAGAAGATGGACGAGGCTGAGCTCAAGACTCCTGTAAGCCACGCAGTAGAGTCAATGGAAGACGCTCTCAAGGCAGCCCATGAGATTGGTTTCCCTATCATGGTTCGCTCTGCTTACGCTCTCGGTGGTCTCGGTTCTGGTATCTGTCCTGACGAGAAGGCTTTCGTAGAACTCGCAGAAAGCGCATTCACTTTCGCTCCACAGATCCTCGTTGAGGAATCTCTCAAGGGATGGAAGGAGATCGAGTTCGAGTGTATCCGCGATGCCAACGACCATTGCTTCACTGTTGCATCAATGGAAAACTTCGACCCACTCGGTATCCACACTGGTGAGTCTATCGTTGTTGCTCCTACTTGCTCATTGTCTGAAGAGCAGGTAAAAATGCTCCAGGAGATCACTATCAAGTGCGTTCGCCATTTGAACATCGTTGGTGAGTGTAACATCCAGTTCGCTTTCAACGCCGTTACAAACGACTACCGCATCATCGAGATTAACGCTCGTCTTTCTCGTTCTTCTGCCCTCGCTTCTAAGGCTACAGGTTATCCTCTCGCTTTCGTGGCAGCAAAGATCGCCCTCGGCTATACTCTCGACCAGATTGGCGAGATGGGCACTCCAAACTCTGCTTACAAGGCTCCTGAGCTCGACTATATGATCTGTAAGATTCCTCGTTGGGACCTCACTAAGTTCGCTGGCGTAAGCCGTCTTATCGGTTCTTCAATGAAGTCTGTCGGCGAGATCATGTCTATCGGTCGCACTTTCGAGGAAATGCTCCAGAAGGGTCTCCGTATGATTGGTCAGGGCATGCACGGATTCGTGGGCAACGACCATACTCACTTCGACAACCTCGACGAGGAACTCGCTAACCCAACAGACCTCCGCATCTTCGCCATCGCTGAGGCTCTCGAGAAGGGCTACACAGTAGAGCGCATCGAAGAGCTTACTAAGATTGACACTTGGTTCCTTGAGCGTTGCAAGCACATCGTTGACCTCAAGGACGAACTCCTCAAGTACAACAAGATTGAGGATGTTCCTGCAGAACTTCTCCGTGAGGTAAAGATTGCCGGCTTCTCTGACTTCCAGATTGCTCGCTTCGTTCTCAAGGCAGAAGGCAACATGGAGAAGGAGAACCTCGCTGTTCGCGCTCAGCGTAAGCAGCTCGGCATCCTCCCAGCCGTTAAGCGCATCAACACTGTGGCTTCTGAACATCCAGAACTCACTAACTACCTCTACATGACTTACGCCGTTGAGGGTCACGATATTCCTTACAACACTGGCGAGAAGTCTGTCATCGTACTCGGTTCTGGTGCTTACCGCATCGGTTCTTCGGTAGAGTTCGACTGGTGTTCCGTTAACGCCATCAACACTGCACGCAGCCTCGGTTACAAGTCTATCATGATCAACTACAACCCTGAGACTGTATCTACCGACTACGACATGTGTGACCGTCTCTACTTCGACGAACTCTCTCTCGAGCGTGTTCTCGACGTCATCGACCTCGAGCAGCCTTACGGCACAATCGTTTCCGTTGGTGGTCAGATTCCTAACAACCTCGCTATGAAGCTCTACCGCCAGAATGTGAACATTCTCGGTACTTCACCAGTGAACATCGACCGCGCTGAGAACCGCGACAAGTTCTCTGCAATGCTCGATAAGCTCGCTATCGACCAGCCAGCATGGCAGGCTCTTACTTCTATGGACGACATCAAGCAGTTCGTCGAGAAGGTAGGCTTCCCTGTTCTCGTTCGTCCTTCTTACGTGCTCTCAGGTGCTGCGATGAACGTTTGCTACAGCAACGAAGAGCTCGAGCGCTTCCTCCAGATGGCTACTGAGGTCAGCAAGGAGTTCCCTGTTGTTGTTTCTCAGTTCATGCAGGACACTAAGGAAATAGAGTTCGACGCTGTTGCCGACAAGGGCGAGATTGTTGAATACGCTATCTCTGAGCACGTTGAGTACGCTGGTGTTCACTCTGGCGACGCAACAATGATGTTCCCTGCTCAGCACATCTACTTCTCAACTGTTCGCAAGATCAAGCAGGTTGCTCGTGCCATTGCCAAGGAGCTCAACATCTCTGGTCCATTCAATATCCAGTTCCTCGCCAAGAACCTCTCGCTCAAGGTTATCGAGTGTAACCTCCGCGCGTCTCGTTCGTTCCCATTCGTTTCTAAAATCCTCAAGCGCAACTTCATTGAGACAGCCACAAAGATCATGCTCGGTGCTGAGTACTCTCGCCCAGACAAGAGCGAGTTCGACATCGACCGCATCGGCGTCAAGGCTTCTCAGTTCTCGTTCGCTCGTCTCCAGAACGCAGACCCAGTTCTCGGTGTTGACATGTCTTCTACTGGTGAGGTTGGCTGTCTCGGCGATTCTGTTGAAGAGGCACTCCTCAACGCTCTCATCGCTACAGGCTACTCACTCCCTAAGAAGAATATCCTCCTCTCTTCAGGCGGTGCTAAGGGTAAGGTACAGCTCCTTGAACCAGCACAGAAGCTCGTCAAGAGCGGCTACACCATCTACGCTACTGCCGGCACAGCCAAGTTCCTCCAGGAGAACGGCGTAGAGGCAACAGTCGTAGCATGGCCAGACGAGGAAGGCGACAACAAGGTTATGGATCTCATCTCTAACCACGTCTTCGACCTCATCATCAACGTTCCAAAGAACCAAACTAAGCGCGAACTCACTAACGGCTACAAGATTCGCCGTGGTGCCATCGACCATAACATTCCTCTCATGACCAACGCTCGTCTCGCTCAGGCATTCATCAATGCATTCTGCACAATGAAGCAGGGCGACATCCAGATCAAGGCATGGCAGGATTACGATAAATAGTTCAAGCAGAGCGTGTGCTCTGCTTGAGGCAAAAGGCTAAAAGCTAAAGGCCCTATAATACAAAAGGCGGCGTGTCAATTACGACATGCCGCCTTTTTCCATTCCTGTCAAATGGTTCATTTTGATTTCTAAATTAGAATTTCTTCAGCCATAGCACGAACAATAGGTCAGTGATACGCTTGTTACCACGCCACTCGTTTACGATACCTTTGTCCATCAAACCCTTCATCGCCGTTTGCACACTGCTGGCTGTCTTTAAGTTATGGCGAAGGATAAAGTCCTTGCTTGTAGGGGACACTTCTGATGGATATTCATTTGCCATTGCCTTTATGACAGCTTTTTGCTTCTCTGTCAGCGAAGCATATTTATCCTCAAAGGTAAAGCGTTTGGTGTCAACCATGTGCGTTAAAACTGTTTGTAGCTGTTGGATTCCGATGCTTGACTTTGGCAATGTCAGTGAGAATGCCTCATTCATAGACAGCTGCATATACCATGTTACACCGTTGAAGTAATCATAAACACCATTCACGAATGCCTCCTGTACTTCCTTGTTGTTCTCTGCAAAGAGTCTTTTGCAGAACTCCAGATACTCCTTCCGGTCTATGGGTAGCAGTTGCATGAATACAACACTATTGTAGAATGGACGAGAAGAATCATTGAAGATTCCCTCAAGCAAATGCCGCTCACTACCGGCAAAGACAAACTGGGTGTTACGTAGGTGCTGTATCTTGGTTCTGAGTATTGCTTCGATGTTGTCCTCGTCAAAGTCCGTGATTTTCTGGAATTCATCAATGGCAACGATACAAGGCTTATCGGCTTGTTCCATGTAAGCGAAAAGTTCATCAAGGGTCAACTCGGGTGTCACAATCTCACCAAGTCCGAATTCCACTTCAGGCTCACCCGTGATGCCGTTGTATTTTATCGTGGTCTTTAGTGACTGGACTATCTGCGTAAGTTTTGCCAATAATGACTGCTTACGAACAATCTTTTTGAATATCTCGTTGGCTAACAGGCACACCATCTCTCGCAGATTCTTTGCCGTGTATATATCAATAATGAAAGTATAGTAATCGTCTTCCTTCAGGGCATTGGTAAAGGTGTGCTCAATAAGACCAGTCTTGCCCATGCGGCGCTCAGACATAATGGTCACATTACGTCCATTCTCAAGATGATGTTTAAGAAGTTTCGTCTCTTCTACGCGGTCGCAGAAATACTCCTTGCCTGCATATTTTCCTATTACAAAGGGGTTGAAATATCTATCCATTGCCTAACTATCTCTGTAATTATGCAAAATTGCATAATGCAAAATTACATAATTATCTCATAACCACCAAATATTATTGCTATTTTTTACATCAATGATACTAAAAAACAAGCCTTTTGGCTTAGAACTTTCATCAGATCTAATCAATAAATAGCGTTTGACATGCCGCCTTTTTCCATTCCTGTCAAACAATTTATCTAATACCAAAGGCGGCGTGTCAATTACGACATGCCGCCATTTATTTATAACTAACCTTAATCTTTATCCTAATTTATTCAAGTTTCTCAAGCTAAACTTGAGGCTACAGGCTACAGAGTACAGACGACAAGCTACCCTGCGGTTTGTAAACTACCTCTTAGAAAATCAGTGCGCAGCTAAATGCCTGTACTCTGTAGTCTGTACTTTGTAGCCTCAACTTGAGCATGCGAAAGTTGAACTAACGATGGCCGTGAGCTGGAGGTGGAGGTACTGGAGCACCGCCATGGTGGTGAACAGGAGCCATTGGACGTGGTGGGATTACCTCGTAGTGGCCGTTGTGGTGTCCGCCTCTCCATACCATCTCAGCACCGCAGTGATGGCAGAATGTACGGTTGCCGTAGCGGTCGATGTGGTTGTGATGGCAACGTCTCCAGTCAGCCTCATAGTGACGGTTGTGACGAGCGTCGTAGCGAACCTCTACATGATATGCTGGAGCTGGGTTGCGCCATGTGTTGCCTTTAGTATTTGTATTAGCGTTAGCTGTCATTGCGATAGTTGCGAATGCCATTGCCATCATTGCCTTGAAAGTAGTAGTAGTCTTCATAATCGTAGAGTTTTAAGAGGTTAAACTTTCAGTTATTTTCTTGTCAATAAATTATACTTATTGAACTTATTCTATGCTTGATGATAAGTTGTATAAGTTAGATTTATTGATAGTGATTTATTGTTTTTGTTGGTGCAAAGTTACGACTAATTACGAGGATTGCAAGAAGTCTTTCCCTATTCCGAAAGGAAGTTTCCCTACAACTTTGGGGGAATTGCGAAAGTTGTGTTGTTTTTCTTTGGTAATTTGTCTGAAAACATTTACTTTTGCAGAAGAATTACAT
>JAKSLI010000049.1 GCA_024401305.1 Bacteroidaceae bacterium
TTCAGCCAGTATATGAGTTTAACAAAAATCGCTCGATTTGTTCTTCTTCTACCTCATACCAGATTATCGACTTTGACAAGCATTTCGACACGAAGTACATCTACCAAGCTCCTCACTATCCTGACGAGGAGGAATATCTCTCTCAGAAGGAGGAACCGGAGTTCACTGGCATATTCTGGCTCTGCAATGTGACTCACAAGATGTTCGGCGACTTCTACGAGATTCATCCAGAGATGATATTCTTCAACATCATAAAGTAGTCACCTCCGATAGACTATTCCCCGCCGTTCTCGGCGGGGCCTAAATCATAAATCATACATCATAAATCATAAATGCTATGTCAAACTACAATCTCCAACGCTTCATCAACGCACAGGATAATAACAACTCATACGCTCGTGCTCTTCAAGAAATCCGCCGAGGCCAAAAGACAGGCCACTGGATTTGGTACATCTTCCCGCAGCTTGCTGGTTTTGGATTTAGCTACATGGCCACAACCTATGCCATCTCTAACATAGAAGAGGCCAAGCAGTATCTTGCCAATCCCACTCTATACAAACGACTGAAAGAAATTACGGAAGCCGTTCTCTCACACCGTGGAGGTGACATCATACGCATCATGGGTAGCGGTATCGATGCCATCAAACTCCGCTCGTCAATGACCCTCTTCTGGTGCGCTTCAAGACAGTTGAACGAAGAGCAGAAAGGCGATCCTATCTTCTACGATGTAATAAAGACCTTCTACAATGGCACTTTCGATGACAAGACCGTCGCCAAGCTTAATAGTCAAATGAAAAGTGAAAAATGAAAAGTACTCAAGGCGTAGCAAAATCATAAATCATACATCAAAAATCATAAATCTTATGACAGACCTGATAGAAATATTTGAAGATACAATGGATTTCTTCAAGAACGAAGAAGGCGAACTCTCTCTTGAAGATGCTTGCGAGTGCATTGCACTTGATCCAGAAACAGTTGATGGCATAAACCTTCCTGACAAGACCGGACCATGCAATATAGAAGTGACCAGAAACGACAGCCTCGGTGCTGCTCTCGGCATGGGCGAAGGCTGTCTTGTACTTAACTTCATGAGTGGTTGGAATCCTGGCGGTGGTGTCACTAAAGGAGCTCGTGCACAGGAAGAAGACCTCTGTCGTCGCTCCTCGCTATACCTATCCCTGACAAGCGAAGAAGGCATGCAACTCTACTACTATAACCGTGAGAATGCGCCAGACATGAGCAGCAACTACATGCTTCTTTCGCCAAAGGTAGAGATTATCAAGACCTCTGACGGCAAATACATAGAGCCAAGCATGACCTGTGCAGTTCTTTCTGCAGCAGCACCTCGTTTGATAGGTGAGTTTGGTTTCAATGTTGACGACGATGAGTTGGAACAAGTTCTACAGTCGCGCATTCACGGCATACTGCAAGTGGCAGCAAAGTACGGTTATCGCAGACTGATTCTCGGTGCATGGGGCTGTGGCGCCTATCGCAACGATCCTGAACAAGTAGCACGAATCTTCCGCGACGAACTCGGTAAGATGACTGGCTATTTCGACGATGTGGAGTTTGCAGTCTATGGGAAAAACGAAAACTACGAATGCTTCCGTAATGCGATGAATTAATACTGGCTTCCCTATAGGATTTTAGTATTCCTATGGGGATTTTTCTTATATGATATTAAAGCGTTTCGTTGGTTTCTGGCATGCTTATTTGGGCGCAAAGGGTACTTTTTTGAGTGAAATGTGCATTTTTTTGAAATTAAATGCCATATCGTTTGCAAAAAAATGAAAATTATTGTTATATTTGCACACGAATTTTGAAAGACATTTAATAACAACTATCTAATAAAATCACTAATTCTAACCCCTTATTCTTTAATAAACTATGCCATTATCTGCGATTTCGCTAGCTGCTTCGGCTGCAGCTGCTAGTAGCATGTCAATCGGCTTTGCTGCTCTCTTGGCTTTCTTGCCAATCCTTTTGGCTCTTGTTCTCATGGCGGGCTTCCGCTGGCCTTCAACTAAGGCTATGCCATTGTCGTTCCTTGTAACCGCAGTCATTGCGCTGTTTGCTTGGCAACTTCCTTTCATGCGCGTGGTAGCTCTTACGCTCGCAGGTTTCTGGGATGCTTTCGGTATCCTGATCATCGTATTCGGTGCACTTCTTATCTACTACACTCTGCAGTCAAGCGGTGCCATGGAAACTATCCAGGCGGGTATGCAGAAGATTAGTCCTGACCGTCGTATTCAGGCTATCATCATAGGCTTCATGTTCTCTGCATTCATTGAAGGTGCAGCTGGCTTCGGAACACCGGCAGCTCTCGCAGCTCCATTGCTCCTCGGTCTTGGTTTCCCTCCATTGTGTGCAGCTGTTATCTGCCTCTGTTTCAACTCAATACCTGTAACTTTCGGTGCCGTAGGTACTCCTACAATCAAGGGCTTCGGTTCTCTTGAAGAGCAGGCTATCCAGGCTCTTAACGACATGAACCTTGCTGGTGTTGACGCTTCAATGGTTTACAAGCACATCGGTGAATATGTAACTCTCTGCCACCTCCCAATGCTCTTCGTTCTTCCTATCTTCATGATGGGCTTCATGACTCGTTTCTACGGCAAGAACAAGTCTTGGAAGGAAGGTTTCGCAATCTGGAAGTATTGCCTCCTCGCATCTATCTGCTTCGGCATTCCTTTCTATACATTGGCATGGCTCGCTGGTCCTGAGATTCCATCTATGATGGGTGGTATCATCGGTCTTGGCGTTCTCGTATGGCTCACAAAGAAGGGCGTTTTCGTACCAAAGGATGTTTGGACTTTCGGCGACTCAGAGACTTGGGATCCTGATTGGTCTGGCGAAATCAAGGCTTCTGACGTTAAGGAATTCAAGCAGCACATGAGTCAGGTTAAGGCTTGGATGCCATACGTACTCTGTGGTCTTATCCTCGTTGTTACTCGCGTTCCTGCTTTCGGCCTCAAGCCTATCATCAACGACCCAATGTTCAGCCTCGGCTTCACTAACATTCTCGGTGAGGAAGGTGTGAACTCAGCAATAGCAATCCTTAATCTCCCTGGTACCATCCCATTCATTCTCGTTGCCATCATCACCATCTTCTATCATGGCATGATGAAGGACGACGAAATTGGAAAGAACAAGGTGAAGACAGCTTGGGGTACAGCCATCGGTAAGATGAAGAACCCAACAATCGCTATGCTCGCTGCCGTAGCTCTCGTTTCAATCTTCAAGGGCTCTGCTGCTTCTGAGGTTGTCATCGGCGACGCTGCCGGCACTTCAATGCCAATGGCTATGGCTAAGCTCATGTCTTCAGCACTTGCTCCTGTATGGCCAATGGTTATTTCTTACATCGGCGGTCTCGGTTCGTTCATCACAGGTTCCAACACAGTATCAGACATGCTCTTCGCTAACTTCCAGTGGGATGCTGCTACAGCACTCAACTATACTCCTAACCAGCACTTCATAGCTGTTGCTGCTCAGGGTGCCGGTGGTGCTATGGGTAACATGATTTGTATCCACAACATCGTAAGTGCTTGCGCCGTTCTTGGTCTTATCGGTCGCGAAGGACAGATTCTCCGCAAGACTTGGATTCCATTCGTGCTCTACGGATTGCTCACAGGAATCATGGTGTTTATCCTTTTGAATGTATTCGCATAAACCTTTATAACCTCATAAACCTAAAAAACTTATAACCTTATATAATATGAAAATCGGACTTTTCGTACCTTGCTATGTTGACGCTCTCTATCCAGAGGTCGGCGTGGCAACCTACAAGCTCTTGACATCATTAGGTTTGGATGTTGAATATCCAGAAAAGCAGACTTGCTGCGGACAGCCTATGGGTAATGCTGGCTTCCAACACAAGGCAGACAAGTTGGTCAAGAACTATGATGAGTTGTTTGCTAAATATGACTATGTTGTTGCTCCTTCTGCAAGTTGTGCAGCATACGTTCGCTTTTTCCATCCAAACATCGTGAACCACGAGTGTGAGACTGCAAAGAAGACCATGGATCTCGTAGAGTTCCTTCATGATGTAATCAAGCCTACTTCACTCAAGGCTAAGTTCCCTCATGTAGTGAGCTTGCACAACAGCTGTCACGGTGTTCGTGAACTTGGACTTTCTTCTCCAAGTGAGCGCAGCATGCCTCGTTTCAATAAGATCAAGGACCTTCTCCAACTCGTTGAAGGCATCACAGTAAAGGAACCTGAGCGTGTTGACGAATGCTGCGGTTTCGGTGGTATGTTTGCTATCGAGGAGCCTGATGTTTCCGCTCGTATGGGTCGCGACAAGATTGCTCGCCACAAGGCTACAGGTGCTGAATTCATCACTGGTCCAGACTCTTCTTGCCTCATGCACATGCAGGGATTGGCAAAGAAAGACGGCATGAAGGACATCAAGTTCATCCATGTGGCACAGATCCTCGCCGCAGGACTATAGAAGCCCCACCCCATCCCCTCCCGGGAGGGGAGAGATTAGTTTTATTGGATGAAATTAATAATTAATAAATAATAACTAAAAAGACTCATCCCCCAAGTCATATTACTCCTCCCCTTAAAAGGGGGAGGTAGGGAGGGGGTCCTTATTATGAGCACAATACACGCAAAGAAAGCCGAAGCCTTCCTTGAGAATGCAGAGAAGGTTACACGCCACGACCAAACATTCTGGTCTGTACGTGCAAAAAGAGATGTTCTCGCTTACGAACTCGAAGAGTGGGAACAGTTGCGCGAATCGGCAAGCCAGATAAAGAAGCATACAGTCACTCACCTCGCTGACTATCTCGAGGAATTTGAGCGCAACGCTACAAAGAACGGTGCTATCGTTCACTGGGCAAAGGATGCTGACGAATATAACAAGATTGTCAAGGAAATTCTTGATAAGCATAATGTAAAGAAGGTTGTTAAGGGTAAGTCCATGCTTACAGAGGAATGCCACCTCAACGAGAACCTCATCAAGAACGGTATCGATGTTGTTGAGACCGACCTTGGCGAGCGCATCCTTCAGCTTATGGAACTCCCACCAAGCCACATCATCATGCCTGCTATCCACATCACTCGTGAGCAGGTTAAGGAATGCTTTGGTGAGAAGGGAATCCTTGAGAAGAACGGTGCCCAGGGCGCAAAGTCTATGGGTTACGACGACAAGACAGAGCTTGAATCAAAGGCCGATCCTACATATCTCACTCGCTGCGCACGCTATCACCTCCGCGACAACTTCATGACTGCTGAGTGCGGTATGACAGGCGCAAACTTCGGCGTTGCTTCCACTGGTGAAATCGTTGTTTGTACTAACGAGGGTAATGCCGACATGAGTACTTCAATGCCTAAGCTCCATATCGCTTCAATCGGTCTTGAGAAGGTTATCCCTAACTACGATGCTATGGGCGTATTCCAGCGTCTTCTTGCTCGTCACGGAACAGGTCAGGCTACTACCGTTTACACTTCTCACTTCAAGAAGCCACGCCCAGGCGGCGAGTTCCACATCATCCTCGTTGACAATGGTCGAAGCAACATCCTCTCTAATCCAGACCACTGGCAGTCGCTCAAGTGTATGCGCTGCGGTGCTTGTATGAACACTTGCCCTGTTTACCGTCGCTCTATGGGATATTCTTACACTTACTTCATCCCTGGACCTATCGGTATCAACCTCGGTATGCTTCACGATAAGGACAACAACTACCACAACTGCTCAGCATGTTCTCTCTGCTGCTCTTGTGATAATGTCTGCCCAGTGAAGGTTGATCTCTCAACACAGATCTACAAGTGGCGTCAGGAACTCGACGACATGAATCATGCCGACCCTCTGAAGAAGGCCATGTCTCAGGGTATGAAGGTCATGTTCGAAAGTCCTGGACTCTATACAACGGCACTCAAGATGGCTCCACTTGCCAACTATGTGCCTTCGTTCATAACAGGTATCAAACTCAACGCATGGTGCAAGCATCACACTATGCCTGAGTTCAAAGAATCGTTCCACACACTTTGGAAGAAAGGAAAAGTAAAATGAGCAGCAAAGATTTAATATTAGGTACATTGCGCAAGAATGTGCGCGAGACATACGATATGCCAGACCTCAGCTTCAAGAAGTTGACATTCGACGATCCTGTGGCTGAATTCATCAAGCAGGTTACAACAACTGCCGGAGCAAAGCTTATGGAGATTAAGCCGGGCGACGACCTCAACGCAAAGATCCGCGAGGCTTATCCTAATGCAAAGGTCATAGCAAGCAATCTCCCTGGTATCAATGCACAGAAGAATCCTGATGAAGTAGCAGAAGCGCAGGAACTCGACGGCACTGACCTCGGCGTTATCGAAGGCGGCGTAGCATGTGCTGAGAACGCATGTGTATGGGTACCAATGAACATGAAGCAGAAGGCTATCTGCTTCATCTCGGAATTCCTCGTCATCATCGTTTCAAAGAAGAACATCGTTTCAAACATGCACGATGCCTACAAGGCACTTGAGCAGATGGGCGAAACATCAAAGTACGGTTTCGGCACATTCATCTCTGGTCCTTCAAAGACAGCCGACATTGAGCAGTCGCTTGTTTACGGTGCTCAGGCAGCTTGCGGTGTAACTATATTCTTGACGGACTGACCCCCTAGCCCCCCAAGGGGGAACTTTAATAGTTTTATTCGCCATCTTTACAATTAATACTAATAATTAATAGATAACCTCCCCATCCGCCGAAGCAATTTAAAACACCCCCTTCGGGGGATGGGGGTCTGATTTCTTATGAAACACATTCTCCTCGCCATGTCTATCCTTGCCGCTCCTTGCGCAATGGCAGACGAAGTATCTACAGCCACTGTTCCTTCGGCTTCTACCGAAGGCATCGCTACCGTTCCTGATGCGTCCGCATCAGGCTCTATCGACAACGAATTCCTAACCAACGAATCCAACCACGAAGGCGGCTTCATCACAGAATACCTCAACGAGGCCATCAGCAAAGGCATGGAATCTACAGCTACCGATCCTTCGGCTTCTACCGAAGGTCAAGGCATGGAAGTTGGCCGCAAGGTTACTGACTACGTCTCTGCGCCTAAGTTCGGCGGCTATTACATGAGCGGTTATTACTACTCAAGCAAGGAAGGCGCTCATTCTGGCGACGGCTTCAAGCAGAAGAATATTCGTGCTTACGTCAGCGGAACAATCTTCAAGGATTTCAGCTATCTCATGCAGGTGCAGATTGCTAACGCAGCATTCCACATGAAGGACTACTGGCTCGAATGGAAGAAATACTCTGAGTTCCAGATCAAGGGCGGTCAGTTCATTCGCGTGTTCGGTTACGAGAACCCTTACAACCCATTCGAATACCACGATGGTGCTTATGCTCAGATCACTCAGCAGCTCTGCGGACAGGCAGACTATGTAGGCGAAGACAATGGCGGTGGTCGTGACCAAGGCATCCAGATTCAGGGTGATCTCTTCCCTGCAAAGGACGGTCATCGCTATCTCCACTATCAGGTTATGGTGAGCAATGGTCAGACTATCAACTCTGCCGACAAGAACTCACAGAAGGACCTCTCTGGTATGATAGCAATCCAGCCTATTCAGGGCTTGCGCATCGCAGCATGGGGATGGACAGGCAACTTCACTGGCAGCAATGGCGTAACTGTTGACCGCGACCGCTACATGTTCTCTATCTTCTATGATAAGGACGATTGGACATTCCGCACAGAATACGCTCACTCTACAGGTCACAGCGTGCTCGCATACGTGCCACACGACTATGATTCTTCTACCCAGCAGCCTTCAGGACATTTTTCTGACCGTGGCAAGCAGCAGGGTTGGTATGCAGCACTCGGCATTCCTTGCAACCCATGGCTCAAGACATGGCTCAAGTACGATTCTTACGAGCGCGACGCTACTGTGAAGACAATGAAGTCTATCTACTCAGTAGCACCAAACATCCAGCTCCACAAGAACCTCTGGTTCCAGCCACGAGTAGCTTACGTTCACGACCGCAACCTCGCTTCTGACAACCGCAACTACTTCGAGCTCTCTTGCGAAATGGGTGTAAGATTCTAAAGTTCAAATACATCGAAATCACGAAACATTGAAAGTTAGAACATAACGAATAGCTACTGCAACATCTGCAACATTTGCAACATCTGCAACAAATAAAACACGAATCCCGTACTCCATACGAAATGGAATACGGGATTTGTTGGTTATAGCATCCATAAAAAGAAAATGCGCCATTACACCTCGTTTTTAGGGTATATGTCGTACAAAATTGAGACTTTTTGTGCAAAAAAGTTCGTTCTGCAAATGGCGAATGGATTCTTTTTAGTAATTTTGCACACAGATAACAGGATTTTTTATGAAAATGATAAACAAACTTCTTCTCGTAGCAAACTTGCACTGAAGAAGTTCCGCGAATCATGAGTTAAATGCAAAAAAGAAAGGCAATCATCTGATGATGGTTGCCTTTAATGTTTGTTATGCTTTGCTTTTTAGAAGTTTCCGTAAGCAGGCTTGAAGGTGTCGCCCTGTGAGAGGTCGCCTGTAGTGAGACCCTTCTTCAACCAGCGTACTCGCCATTCTGAACGACCATGGTTGAACGATTCTGGAACCTCATAACCTTGTGCTTGTTTCTGAAGATAGTCGTCGCCGATCTTTGATGCGATGTCGAGACCTTCCTCGATATCACCATCTTCGAGCGAACCGAACATCTTGTTGTCGTAGTGAGCCCAGATGCCAGCGTAGAAGTCTGCCTGAAGTTCTAGTCGTACGCTGATCTTGTTAGCTTCGGTTTCTGATACTCTATCCATCTGAGAATGAGCTTCATTAAGTGTGCCGAGTAGATACTGAACGTGGTGACCCACCTCGTGAGCTATGACATAAGCATAAGCAAAGTCGCCACCGCCACCAAGTTCTTCCTGCATACTTGAGAAGAAAGAGAGGTCGATATATACAGTCTGGTCGCCAGAGCAATAGAATGGACCTGTGCTTGAAGTGGCGTTTCCACATGCAGAACGTACGGCATTACTGAAGAGTACGAGCTTTGGTGGTTCGTAATTGAGACCGTTTTCCTTGAAGATCTTAGTCCATACATCTTCGGTACCAGCAAGGATTTGCTTAGCGAAGTGAGCAAGTTCCTCCTCCTCAGCAGAAGGTGTGTAATTGCCATCAGTAACAACCTCCTCTGTCATGCTTTCTTGTGCGACATTGCTGATTACATCACCTAGGTCACCTCCACCAAGGAATGTCATGAGGGCAATGATGATGATACCACCAATACCGCCGAGACCAGCCTTTGCGCCACCGCTCATTCCACGGCGGTCTTCTACATTGTTGCTTTCGCGTCTTCCGTCAAGTTTCATATTGAATTATAAATTTAAATTATTGATTATTGAGCGTTTTTTGATAGCAATCGCGGCAGAGAGGTTCGTACTCCTGGGTCTCGCCGAGAAGAACTCGCTTGTCGCCGGCTACGAGTCGATGGCTGACGTATGCAAGTGCTCCGCATTTTACGCAGATGGCGTGAACCTTCGTCACATCGTCGGCAATGGCACATAGAGCAGGCATAGGTCCGAAAGGTACGCCCTTGAAGTCCATGTCAAGTCCAGCGACGATGACACGTATGCCTCTGTTTGCCAATTCGTTGCATACATTCACGATGCCTTCGTCGAAAAACTGCGCTTCGTCGATGCCAACCACATCAATGTCTGATGTAAGGAGCAGTATTGATGACGATAAGTCGAGTGGGGTAGAAGGAATGGCGTGCTTGTCATGGCTTACAACATCCTCTTCGCTATAACGTATATCGATGGCAGGTTTGAAGATTTCTACCTTCTGATGAGCGAATTCAGCACGCTTCATACGACGGATTAGTTCTTCGGTTTTGCCGGAGAACATGGAGCCGCATATAACCTCAATACGGCCTTGTCTGCGAAATTCGCCTTGTGAATATCTTTCCATTTGAGTGCAAAAGTACGATTTTTTTTGGAAGTTACAACAATATTGTTTATTTTTGCACAAAATTTCTGAAAAATAATGAACTCAACACGGTTTTCGTGTTAAAATAAAATCCCCATTATGTCTGGAATATTATATATTGTGCCAACACCAGTCGGCAATCTTGAAGATATGACTCTACGTGCCATAAGGACGCTCAAGGAGGTGGATTTGATACTGGCAGAGGATACTCGCACTTCGGGAAAGCTCCTGAAGCATTTTGAGATCCAGAACCATCTGATGTCGCATCATAAGTTCAATGAACACGGCACATCGGCAGGCATCGTAGAGCGATTGAAAGGCGGTCAGAACATAGCCTTGATAAGTGATGCTGGTACTCCCGGAATCAGCGACCCGGGTTTCTTCCTCGCTCGTGAGGCTGCGGCTGCTGGGATAAAGGTGGAATGTCTTCCTGGTGCAACGGCAGTAATTCCAGCGTTGGTGAGCTCTGGTTTGCCTTGCGATCGCTTTGCTTTTGAAGGTTTCCTTCCGCAGAAGAAAGGACGCCAGACGAAGCTGCAGAGCTTGGTTGACGAGAAGCGTACGATGGCTTTCTATGAGTCGCCTTATCGCGTACTGAAAACTCTCCAGCAGTTTGCTGAGGTTTTTGGCGAAGACCGTCAGGCTGCAACATGCCGAGAGATTTCAAAGATCCACGAGGAATGTCTTAGAGGTACACTCGCAGAACTCATAGCGCATTTCAAGGAAACTGCTCCTAAGGGAGAATTCGTGATTATCGTAGCAGGAAAGAGTAATGACTAATGAGTAATGACAGATGAAAGAAGAAAGATTTTTCTATGTGCCTGATGCACAACGTAATATGGAACTCCCTGAGGATGAGGCGAAGCATGCTGTGAGTGTGTTGCGCTTGCAGGCAGGCGATGAGGTCTTCCTTATAGATGGCGAAGGCACTTTCCATCGTGCAGAGATTACTATGGCATCGAAGAAGCACTGCAACTACAATATTATGGAATCTGTTCCGCAAGAGCGTGAATGGAAAGGACGCATACATCTTGCCATGGCACCAACGAAGATGATGGATCGTACAGAATGGTTTGCCGAGAAGGCTACGGAGATAGGTTTCGACGAACTGTCGTTTCTTGACTGCCGACTTTCCGAACGCCGCCAACTTCGCATAGATCGTATTGAGACGAAGGTGGTGGGAGCTGTAAAGCAAAGCCGTAAAGCATGGATGCCTAAGGTCCACGATATGCAGAGCTTCAAGGATTTTGTTGAAAGTCATAACCCGAAAACTTCCGGCACCAATACGCTTTATTGTATAGCACATTGCTACGATGACTTGGAAAAGGTGCATCTCTTTGAACTTCTGATGAATGAATTTAATGATGCCGAAGCGCCCGATGAAGCAAGAGAGGTCTGCATATTGATTGGTCCTGAAGGCGATTTCCATCATGAAGAGGTGGAGATGGCGTTGGAACATGGCTATAAGTCGATATCCCTAGGCACTTCCCGCTTGCGCACGGAAACGGCAGCTCTCTCAGCAGTAATGATGGCAAGACTAATATTTGGAAAATAATGGCAAGACTGATTTACCCCGATAATATTCCAGAGGAAAAGACATGGGATGTTGTCAGTTCGGAATATCTGATAAAGCGCCCATGGATGACGGCTCGCAGAGACCATCTGGTGATGCCTTCAGGCAACCATTGTCCTGAATGGTATGTGATGGAATTTCCTGAATGGATAAATGTAATCGCAATAACAAAGGATGGCGAGTTTGTGATGGAACGACAGTATCGTCCTGGACTAAAGCGTTACGATTGGGAAATACCTGCAGGTGTGGTGGAGGATGGCGAAACGCTTCTTGAAGCTGCCCAGCGAGAACTCATGGAAGAGACTGGCTACGGCAATGGTGAGTGGATAGAACTCATGGCAGCGTGTGCAAATCCAACGAATACATCCAACCTAAGCCATACTTTCGTGGCAACTGGAGTAGAGAGAATTTCCAAGCCAAAACAGGAAAAATCGGAAGACATTAGCGTTTGGCTGATGCCGAAAGATGAACTTCTTGAGCAGCTTCGCAATGGTGGCGTTGTACAAGCCTTGATGGCGGCACCCCTGTGGAGATACTTTTCGGAAACAAAAGAATAATTGTTCAAAATGGCAGAATTGTTTACTAAATATCGCTGTTTTGCATTATTTCTGCACAAAAAGTTTGTAAGTTTGACAAAAAAGTATTAATTTTGTCCCCGAATAACAACTTTGACGCAACTAAAGCCAACTAGGCTAGACTTTTAATTGAACTAGTACTAACTAATAAGTTCCTATTATATGTTACATAATCATACAGGCGTGCTTCATGAAATTACTCCTATTGTGGAGCAGAACATCGTGTATATCGTGGATAGAAAACAGAAGGTTTTCGACTTCCCGCTTCATACTCATGAGGTGTGCGAACTGAACTTCATAGAACGTGCTCCTGGTGCGCGCCGAATTGTGGGCGATAGTGTGGAGGTCATCGATGATATGGACTTAGTTCTCATCAACAATGGCGATCTTGAGCATATATGGGAAAAGCATGAATATCGCGGACACAATGCTCGTGAGGTAACCATACAGTTTGATATTCATTTTGAGGAAGATAGCCTGTTCGTGGCAACTCCTTTCCGCTCAATACGAGAGATGATGCTTAAGGCACGCCGCGGTTTGAGCTTCCCTCGCGAGGCAATCGTAAAGGTTTACCATTTCTTGGATTCAATTGGCAATCAGACAGATGGATACTATGCACTTTCTACATTGATGACTGTGCTTTACGAATTGTCAAAGTTTGACAATGCTCGTCCGCTTGCATCAAAGGATTATCTTACAGATATCGTAACGGAAGAGAACGATAGGATAGAAAAAATCAAGGAATATATCCACGCGCATTATCGTGAGGAAATAACCCTTCCTGATATCTCGCAGATGTCTGGCATGAGCATCAGCAGTTTCGGTCGTTTCTTCAAGCAGCAGACTGGTCGTACGCTTTCTGAATACATCATCTATCTGCGACTCAGCTTCGCTACAAGCCGACTCATTGAAAGCTCAGACAGCATTTCCGAAATCTGTTTTGCTTCGGGTTTCAATAACATGAGTCACTTCAACCGACTCTTCAAGCGTAATAAGGGTTGTTCACCATCGCAATTCCGTGATACTTACCGTGTTCGCCAAAAGTTTGATGAAGGTGTTCCTGTGAAGACTTTCTAATTCAATAATGGAAACAATGTAATAACTTGGAAACATATAATAAAAGTATAGCATAAAAAATAGGATGTGATTTTGTGGTCACATCCTATTTTGTTTCTATATGATTGTTTCCTATTTCTTTTTGAACTTTTTGTAGATCTTCCAAGCGAACCACGCGAAGTCGAGAACACTGACTGTTGTTGACACAATGTTCTTTGAGTTTACAAGAGAGAGCACCCCTGCCTTCTGACCTTTCCTAGTGGTAGAAGTAGTAGGCGAGAGCAGCGATTTCTTGATGTTGCTGATCTGCTTCTCGTGCATCTTTAGCTCAGCCTTCAAAGCTGCCTTTCTGCGTGAGATGTCGTTTAAGTTGTTGTAAACCATGATGCGTGGATGTTTGAAATTAAAGGTTTGTTGGCGTGGTATCGTCAGCACCTGAATCGAGCAAGAGTGAGAAGAACTTTACAAGCGGATTCATAACCCACCGTCTTCTGAATATTATGAGCAGCAGGAAGGCAAAGACATAAACCAAAGCCATTATGACGAAAGCAAAAGCCGTGCCTGTGAAAGTACTGATGGCCAATGCTATCGCTATTGAAAAAAGAATACTGATAGAGAACACGAAAAACAGGAACACCACGAGAAAGATGAGCGCAGCAAGTATGCGCACACCCTTATCGGCTGCGTCTATCTTAAGGTATTCTGCTTTTAATCCTGCCCAACTTTTCAGCGAATCAATGAGCTGGACAAAGGTTTCAACATTCTTGTCGGATGATACCATTCTTTTCGTTTGGAAACAGATAAGGTGGGTTTGTAATGCCCACCTATTAAATACTACGGACGATAGTTACCGCCCATTACGTTCAAAACTAGATTGCCTGGTCAGAAGCAGCGTCCTTGATGTCTTCAACAAGGTCGTCAACTTCCTTCATTGAGAGCTTGAGGTTGTGCTTCTCGCAGAAATCCTTTACTGTGTCAGAGATTTTGTCACGTGTGTCCTTTCCCTTTTCTGGGGCAGCGAGCAAACCGATAGCAGCTCCTGCAATAGCGCCGGAAAGGAAAGCGCCGATGTAACCGAGTGCTTTCATAATGTTAAAATGTTATGTATTCGGTGGCAAAAGTACGATTATTTTTGTTTGCTCCAAATGATTTGCCTTACTTTTTTGCAAAAAAAACTAAAAAAACGGCGAATTAACAATTTTTATGGTCAATTATTATTGCTAATAATCTAAAAATGTTTACCTTTGCAACCAAAGTTGAATATGAACGAATAATAAATTTACATTATATCCCTATGAAAAAGTATCTGATCATGTGTGCAGCAATGGCTGTTGCTGTGTCTTTCACAAGCTGTAAGTCTTCAGAAAGTGCTTATAAGAAGGCATACGAAAAGGCTCAGGCTGCTGAGGCTGCCAATAGTGGCTATGTAACAGAGAATTCTAACGAGACTATTATCGAGGAAGTTCCTACAGTTCCTGTAGTAGAGAAGCCATATACGGAAACAGTTAATACTTACGAAGAGCAAATTCCAGAGCGTCGTGAGAACTACTCACTCGTTGATGGCGCTGGTTTGAAGGCTTATAGCGTTGTTGTTGGTTCTTTCGGCGTAAAGGCTAACGCAGATCGTCTTCAGCAGTCTCTCCGCAACAGCGGTTACAATGCTCAGATTGTTCGCACAGCTAACAACCTCTATCGTGTAGTTGCTGCAACTTCTGACTCTCGTTCTGACGTTCTCAATTCTCGCAATCGTCTTCGTAGCTCATACGCTGACGCTTGGATTCTCACAAAGTAATTTTGGTGAATGCGGCTCGTTGCTGTTGATTACGGACGAAAAAGAACAGGCATAGCTGTCACAGACCCTTTGCAGATAATTGCAAATGGGCTTGTGACGGTTCCTACACATACTCTTCTCTCCTTTCTTGAGGATTATATCCAGAAAGAACAGGTAGAGAAGATTATTTTTGGTGAGCCTAAGCAAACGAATGGTGAAGCTTCGGAAAATCTCGCTCGCGTGCAACAATTCGTGAATCGTTGGAAGAAACTTCATCCGGAGGTTCCCGTTGAGTTCTTTGATGAACGCTTTACTTCCGTTCTTGCTCATAGAACGATGATTGATGCCGGACTTAAAAAGAAGGCAAGGCAGGACAAGGCTCTCGTGGACACGATTTCCGCAACAATCATCTTGCAGGACTACATGGCAAGGACCCACCCCTAACCCCTCCCTTTCAAGGAGGGGAAGAGTATGATTTAAGCTCGGTTCGATCCTATAACGCCTAACAAAAAAAGTAATCATACTTATTACTTAATACTTATTACTTAATTCTTCAAAACATTGTTACTACCTATTTACATTTACGGAATGCCTGTGCTACGTAAGGTGGCAGAAGACATTACTCCTGATTATCCTGAGCTGAAGGTGCTGATAGACAACATGTGGCAGACGCTTGAAACGACAGGTGGTATCGGACTTGCAGCTCCACAGATAGGCAAAGCTATTCGCCTTGTGATTATAGACCTCGACCCTCTTAAGGAGGATATGCCTGAATATGAAGGCTTCCGTCAGGTTTACATCAACGCACATATTGAGGAATACGGAGACGAGAAAGACTCAAGCGATGAAGGTTGCCTCTCGCTTCCTGGTCTTTCGGAGAAGGTAGTTCGCCCTACAAGCATCCGCGTTAAGTGGCTTGATGAGGAGTTCAACGAGCACGATGAATGGGTTGATGGCTATCTTGCTCGCGTTATGCAGCATGAGTTCGACCACCTTGAAGGCAAGATGTATGTAGATCGCGTGTCGCCACTTCGCAAGACGCTTATCAAGAACAAACTCAAGGCTCTTACTCAGGGCAAGTATAACGCAGGTTACAAAACAAAATCGCTCAAATAGGGCGATTTTGTCATTTGAAGTACATAGCAATGAAGCGTATTCTGCTCATAATCGCTATTTTTCTTTCGGTTTGCGGAAAATCCGTAGCACAATACAACTTCGACCGAATGCTCAACGCTGGACGTATAGCGCTCAGCTATAGCGACTATGTACTTTCCATCCATTATTTCACGCAAATCATCAATGCCAAACCGTATCTCTACGAGCCTTGGTATCTTCGTTCTTTGGCGAAATACAATCTCGAGGATTATATAGGCGCTGCTGTCGATTGCGAGAAAGCCATGGAACTTAATCCTTATATCGTGGACATGTATCACCTGCATGGCATTTGCGCGTTGAAGCAGAAAGACTTTGACCGAGCTATCAAGGATTACGACAAGGCCATAGAGATGCAGAGCAACAGCAAACCTTATTGGTATAATCGCACGCTCTGTTATCTTGAAAAGAAAGACTATGACAAGGTTCACGAGAATGTTGACACAATAACGAAGCGTTGGGACAAGTCGGCAGAAATGTTCCTTCTTGATGCGGAAGCTTATCTTAACCAGAAAGATACTGTCAAGGGAGAAGAGTGCATAAGAAAAAGCCTGGAAATTGATGAACACAACGGAAGGGCATGGGAGTTCCTTGGGTTGATAAACCTAGGTCACGGAAACTGGCGAACGGCTGAAAATGACCTTACGAAATCCATCCATTACCGCCCGAATTACGCAAAGAACTATCTTTCTCGCGCGCTTGCACGCGTGAACATTAACAATCTTAGGGGAGCAATGGCAGACTATGACAAGACCCTTGAGATTGACCCGAATAATGTTTTGGCCCATTATAACCGCGCCATCCTGAGAATGCAGGTGGGAGATGACAATCGCGCCATACAGGATTTCGATTTCATAGTGCAATACGAACCTCGAAATGTGATGGCGAGATTCTGTCGTGCGGAACTGCATGAGAACTCGGGAAATATAAAAAAGGCGACGGAAGACTATACTGCCATTCTCAAGGAAATGCCAGACGCGTGGAATGTCCGACTGAAGCATGCATCACTTTGCGAAAAAGCTGGTGATCTGAACGGAGCCATCGACGACTATACCGTCATCCTCAATGAGTTCCCTGGCTCATGGTCGGTACGAATGCAGAGAGCGAAGCTCTATAGGCGAATGGGACAAAACAACAAGGCTGACCTTGAGGAGTTCAATATTGCCAACGAACAGAACGATAAGCATTTCGGTATAAATACGCAGCAACGCTGGTCGAAGGCGAAGCTTAATGAAGTTAGAAAACGCTCCGAGATAGACTTCTCGAAATACAAACTGCTCATAGTCGAAGATAGCGTGGAGGTAGAGCATGAGGAAGTGATAAAGGAGGAGTTCACGGGAATACGCGGCAGAATACAAAACCGCTATGCCGACGATCGTTTCCTTGACCAAATTCTCATTTCCGACGAAGAGGCTGCTGCCGATAGTTTGCTGCAAAGTCCTATAGTAAACTATAACAACGGTTGCGTTGAAGCCAATGAGGTGCGCTACGATGAGGCTATAGAATCCTTCTCGAAAGCCATTGAACTTGACCCTCGTTTCGATCGTGCGTATTTCAATCGAGCCCTTGCCCTGATAAAGCGCGGAAGAAAGGAAGAAGCGCTCAAAGACCTCAGTAAAGCAGGGGAACTTGGCATAGTCCAAGCATACGGTTTGCTGAAAAAGTACTCGAAATAGCGACAAAAATATTGACATATTATAAAGCGCGAGCAATAACTTTGAACTTTAAACACTAAACTTTAAACTTTTTAGTAACTTTGCCGCGATATATGCATAAAAACATAACACTATGATAAAGATTACATTTCCGGATGGTTCTGTACGCGAGTACGAAAGTGGCGTAACAGGACTTCAAATAGCAGAGAGCATCTCTCCTGCGCTCGCTCGTAACATCATCGCTTGTGGTGTAAATGGCGAAACTACAGAAATCAATCGTCCTATCACGGAAGACGCAAAGATTGCGCTCTACAAGTGGGATGACGAAGAAGGCAAGCACGCTTTCTGGCACACTTCTGCTCACCTCCTTGCAGAAGCTCTCAAGGAACTCTATCCTGGCATCCAGTTCGGCTTCGGTCCTGCTGTTGAGAACGGTTTCTTCTACGACGTAATGCCAGCAGAAGGTCAGGTCATCAAGGAGAGCGACTTCGCCAAGATTGAGGCTAAGATGAAGGAACTCGCATCAGCAGATCACGCTGTTGTTCGCAAGGAAGTGTCTAAGGCTGAGGCTCTTGAGCAGTTCAAGGCTGACGGTCAGACTTACAAGTGCGAGCATATCGAGGAAGACCTTGAGGATGGTACTATCACAACTTACACTCAGGGTAACTTCACAGACCTCTGTAAGGGGCCACACATCGTTTCTACAGGTGCTATCAAGGCAATCAAGATCATGTCTGTTGCCGGTGCTTTCTGGCGTGGCGATGCAGAGCGCGAGCAGATGACTCGTATCTACGGTGTCACATTCCCAAAGAAGAAGATGCTCGACGAGTATCTCGTTATGCTTGAGGAAGCTAAGAAGCGCGACCACCGTAAGATTGGTAAGGAAATGGAACTCTTCATGTTCTCAGACCGTGTAGGTAAGGGTCTTCCAATGTGGTTGCCAAAGGGAACAGACCTCCGTATTCGTCTTCAGGACATGCTCCGTCGCGTTCAGAAGCGTTACGGTTATCAGGAAGTTATTACTCCACATATCGGTTCAAAGAATCTCTACGTAACTTCTGGTCACTACGCTCACTACGGCAAGGATTCTTTCCGTCCTATCACTACTCCAGAAGAGAATGAGGAGTATATGCTCAAGCCAATGAACTGCCCTCACCACTGCGAGGTATTCGCTTGGAAACCACGTTCTTACAAGGATCTTCCTATCCGTGTTGCTGAGTTCGGTACAGTATATCGTTATGAGAAGAGCGGTGAGCTCCACGGCTTCACTCGCGTTCGTTCGTTCACTCAGGACGACGCTCACATCTTCTGCCGTCCAGACCAGATCAAGGACGAGTTCTGCAAGGTAATGGACATTATCCAGAGCGTATTCTCTACATTCAAGTTCGAGAATGTTGAGGTTCAGATTTCCCTCCGTGATCCAGAAGACCACGAGAAGTACATCGGCTCTGACGAGGTATGGAACCAGGCTGAGCAGGCTATCATCGACGCTTGCAAGGAGAAGGGTGTTGAGGCTAAGGTAGAATATGGCGAGGCTGCATTCTATGGTCCTAAGCTCGACTTCATGGTAAAGGATGCTATCGGTCGCCGTTGGCAGCTCGGTACTATCCAGGTTGACTACAACCTCCCAGTTCGTTTCGAACTTGAATATACAGCAGATGACAACACAAAGAAGCGTCCTGTTATGATTCACCGCGCACCATTCGGTTCTATGGAGCGTTTCTGCGCAGTTCTTATCGAGCACACAGCAGGTCATTTCCCACTCTGGCTCACTCCTGATCAGGTTGCCATCCTTCCTATTTCAGAGAAGTACAACGGCTATGCACAGGAACTCCAGAACTTCCTCGCTATCAACGACATCCGCGCTACTGTTGACGATCGTAACGAGAAGATCGGTCGTAAGATTCGCGACAACGAAATGAAGCGTATCCCTTACATGCTCGTTGTTGGTGAGAAGGAAGCAGAAAACGGCACAGTAGCTGTTCGTAAGCAAGGCCAGAACGGCGGCGGTCAGTCAGTTATGACTAAGGAAGAGTTCGCCAAGGCAATCTCAGACGAAGTTGCTGAGATGATGAAGAATGTTTAGTAATAAAGGCTAAACAAACTGATTTCGGAAAAACAACTAAATATGCTAAGACGGCATCTTGTTCAAAGTAACAAGGTGCCGTTTTTTATTTGGGAAATTCTATTTTGTGGGAATGTGCTGTTTAACGTATTCGAGAACGAAGTCGAAGTCGGCTGGTTTGGCATAGATTCTCTCGGGGAATGTTCTTTCAAAGATCTTTATCAGGTCTTTCTCTCGATTGACTTCGATGGAAGATATGATTTTCCATGGTCGGCTGGTTCGGTTGCTTGAGGCGTTGAGGAGCAGACCATGTGTCGTGGCGTGTGAGTTTGAGAAAAGTGCGAGGAAACCTGCCAGAGCAGCCATTCCATGTAGTCGCTCTGTTTGGCGGCGAACTTGCTGCTGTGTGATGGCGGTTTCATCCATCTCAAAAAGAACGCTGTAATGGAATCCCATGACTGCGGCATAGAAAAAATAGCCAATCAGCGTCATTGCAGTGGCAAAGCCAACGAAACAGCCAAAAGTAATCAAAGCATCCATGATGTTGAAATCTCCATCAACGATTGTCAAAACTACATGAAAAAACCAAAGGCCGATGGCTATGCCCACAAAAACTTTGAGAACCAGTTTCAGTATATACGGATTCTTGAATAGGCTGATGTCATAGACCCATCTGTAAGTGCCGTCGGAACATTCCACGATATTTTCTGTTACCGGTTTGCCCTCAGCCATTAGCTTTTCTACATTAGCCTTTGCCTTTCTGCTGGAAGAAGTCTTTTTCGCCATAATTATATTGGGTATGATTTCAATGCAAAGTTAGTCAATAGTCAGAAAAAGCAGCTATTATTGTAATGTGCGATTGATGGAAATGACGAATTTGTACATATTTGTCATATTATTTTGCTCTTTACATTTTATTGTTGTATATTTGCACACTACTACGATATAATTCGATAATTGCTAACTAACCATCTTTCTGATATAACAAACAAAATGAAAAAGATATTTGTTTCTCTTTTTGCAGCTCTCGCTTTGAATGCGAATGCGCAGACTTATGATTTGGGCATGACAAAGCCTGTGCCAGCCTTCTCCGAGCAGACTGGTTATGGCTTGGACGATGTTGAGATGCGACTTATGGGTGCTCATGCTGATATAGAGCATAATAGCCAGTACCTGAGTTTTCTCGTTCCAGATGGAAACTATACGGTCACGATGGAAATCGGTTCGAAGAAGAAAGCTGCTTCCACAACCGTTCGTGCCGAGAACCGCCGACTAATGATACACGATTTGGCAACAAAGAAGAAGGAATTCAAGACAGTGAAGTTCGTTGTCAACAAGCGTACGCCACAAATCAATGAGAAGACTCGTGTGTCGATTAAGGATCGTGAGAAGCTTTATCTCACATGGGATAATCTGCTCACGCTTGAGATTACAGGCGATGCTCCTGCCGTAAAGTCCATTCATGTGGAGAGAAATGATGATTGCAAGACGGTATTCCTCTGCGGAAACTCTACCGTTGTTGACCAAAGCTACGAACCTTGGGCAAGCTGGGGACAGATGATTCCTGTTTGGTTTGACGAGAATGTAGCCATTGCCAACTACGCGGAAAGTGGACTTGCCACCTTCTCTTTCCTTGCCCAGAAACGCTTGGACAAGATTCTTTCGCAAATGAAGAAAGGCGATTATGTAATCGTGGAATTCGGACATAACGACGAGAAGGACAAACGCTCGGGTCGTGGTGCGTGGTATAATTTCTCGTATAATCTGAAGGTGTTCATCGATGAGGTTCGCGACAAGGGTGGAAACATCATTCTCTGTACTCCTACAATGCGCCGTGCGTGGGAAAAGGGCAACAAGACCATTGCCAACACTCATGGCGATTTCCCTGCCGCCGTTCGTGCAGTTGCTGAGCGAGAAAATGTTCCGATGATAGACCTGACGGAAATGAGCAAGACATTCTTTGAGACACTTGGCTTCGAAGACAGCAAGCGCTCCCTCGTTCATTACCCAGCCGGAACATTCCCTGGTCAGACAAAGAAATTTGAAGACAATACCCACTTCAATCCATTCGGAGCCTACGAGGTGGCAAAGATGATTGTCATGGGATTGAAACAGACCAATT
Organism: Bacteroidaceae bacterium; assembly: GCA_024401305.1. Lineage (GTDB taxonomy): Bacteria > Bacteroidota > Bacteroidia > Bacteroidales > Bacteroidaceae > Prevotella. Next base: position 21,921 of record JAKSLI010000049.1, read on the forward strand.
CTCCTCTCGTAAGCAATCTTCGTCCTGCATGGGAGGATTTCAATCCATCGCAGCCAGATGACTGGAAAACATTCCATTGGACATCTTCACCATTGTCAGAGATTACCAAGCCTGACGGAAACTAATAAATAATTCAACCTTCGCAAGTTTCTAACTTGCTCATGTTGAGACTACAGAGTACAGACTACAGAGTACAGACTTTAGGCTGCGCTCTGTTTTTCAGAGGAAAAGTTTCAAGCCGCATGGCAGCCTGTAGTTTGTACTCTGTAGTTTGTAGCCTCAAGTTGAGCATAGCGAAACTTGAATAAAACCTAACCTATGAAACGAATAACCCTTTTATTATTCCTCTTCTCCTCTTTGATGGCAAATGCCCAGAGAGAGGAAACGCTGTTTAACTTCGACTGGCAGTTCTCTTACGACAAGCAGGATTGGACTACAGTCAATCTTCCACACGACTATCAGATAGGACAGCCTTGGATAGCTCCTGCTGCCGATGAGAAAGCTGAAATGAACAATGAGGCTGCAAACATCAAGAGCGTCCTTTCGGCTCGTGCGTTCAAGGAACTTCGCAAGGGCTACTACCGCAAGACTTTCGTTCCTCAGCAGGAATGGAAAGGCAAACGCGTCGTGATAGACTTTGAAGGCATGATGCTTGTAGGTGATGCCTACTGCAACGGAAAGCATATCGGAAAGACTGACTACGGCTATCTCGGTTTCGATGCCGACATCACAAGTCTCCTTAAATGGGGTGAAGAGAATACGATAGAGGTTGTTTGCGATACGCAGAATCCGAAAAGTTCCCGTTGGTACACTGGCGGCGGACTCTTCCGTGATGTGCATGTCATAACCACAAACAAGGATTTCTTCTTCACTCGCCATCCTCTTTACATCGTTCCAAAGGTAAAGGGCAATAAGGCTGAGATTAGTATTCAGGCAGAATTCTCAAATCAGTCGAGGGAAAAGATTGACCACCTTACATTCGTCTATAACATAAAGGATGCGAAGGGAACTGTCGTGGCAGAGACAAAATGCCAGAAGAAATACTACGGTCGTCAGCGCACAAATGAGTATAAGCTTGACAGTCTTGTCATTGAAAACCCTGTACTTTGGGATTTGGACAATCCACATCTTTACACACTTGAGGTGTCGGTTGTTGACAAGGATGGAAATGCCTACGACAAGATTACAGAAGATTTCGGCGTACGAACCATTGAATATGGACCAGATTTCGGTTTCAAGCTTAATGGAAAGAAGGTCCTCCTAAAGGGATTTGCCAACCATCACACACTTGGAGCTCTCGGCGCGGCTGCCTACGATCGTGCTGTGGAGAAGCGACTTAAGATGATGAAGGAGTTCGGATTCAATCACATCCGCACTTCTCATAACCCATATTCTGTGGGATTGCTCAAGCTTTGTGACAAGCTCGGCATTCTTGTTGTTGACGAACTCTACGACAAGTGGCTCAAGCAGTTCAGCGGCGACCGTGTCGATTTCGCTGCGCAGTGGCAGCATGACATACCGGAATTCATCAAGCGCGACCGCAATCATCCGTCTGTTGTCGTATGGAGCCTGGGCAACGAACTTCAGCAGGAGTGGGGAATGCAGTATGCCGACTGGGGCGTTACGCTCTATCGTACCATGAAGACCGTGCTCCATCGCTACGACAATTCTCGCCCTATTACGGTTGCCATGCACCCTCGTTTCCGTGATGTTGACACAGATTCTCTGCCGGCACCACTTGTTCACGAGACAGACATTGCCGCTTACAACTACCGCTACATGTACTTCCCAGGCGATGGCAAGCGCTTCCCTTGGATGAAGTTCTATCAGAGTGAGGCAAACACGAACCTCCTCGGCAGAAACTTCTTCGAGATGGACTTGAATAAAGTTATCGGCTTGGCATATTGGGGACCAATCGACTACCTCGGCGAAAGCCACGGATGGCCACGCAAGGGATGGCATCTCGGCGTGTTCGACATCTCCCTTCTTCCAAAGCCAACAGCTTATTTCGTCAAGAGCTATTTTACGGAGCAACCAATGGTTCACATCTCCGTATATCAGGGTGCTGAGCGTGGCGACTGGAACGGCGTGAACCTCGGCAATGTGAATCTTACCGAAAGTTGGAATGTCCAGAATAATGCTGATAAGGTTACGCTCTACGCTTTCTCAAACTGCGATGAGGTGGAACTTTTCGTTAACGGCAAGAGTAAAGGCAAACTCCAGAACAACCGCAAGGACCCTGGAGCTCGCAACAAGTTCATCTTTACGAATGTAACGTATGAACCGGGTAAGGCAGAGGCGGTAGCCTACAACAACGGCAAGCGCGTGGCTTCTTACGCCATCGAGACGCCGGGAGAAGTTGCCGCACTGAAACTTGAGGCAGACAATGCCAACTGGCTTGCTGACGGTATGGATTTGCAGCACATCCGTGTGACGGCTGTTGACAAGAAAGGCCGCAAGGTATATGGAACAAGCGGAGATATGCAGATTTCCCTTGAAGGCGAGGCCACCATCGTAGCCATGAGCAACGGCGACCAGACATGCGACGCCCTCAATGTGCCTGCATCAGCCGACAAGAAGACAGGCGAATATCCAATGGCAGACGGCTCTGCACTCATCATCCTTCGCTCCAGCAAGTCTGCAAACGGAATGGCAAGAGTAAGCAATGTGAAGCTGAATGTCACTTTCAGCAATGGAAAGACTTTCAAGAAAACTCTGTTGATGAAGTAGTCACTTGCCATTGGACCTTGATTTTGACGCAGAAACAGATGAATTTGAAAATACCCTACACCCCCTACACCTATCTTTA
>JAKSLI010000005.1 GCA_024401305.1 Bacteroidaceae bacterium
AGCATCTGCCTTACAAGCAGAGGGTCGGCGGTTCGAATCCGTCAACGCCCACAACGAAAAGCATTACATCAACAAGATGTGATGCTTTTTTCGTTTGTTAGCATTCGTGTTTTTTGTAAATATGCTTCATTCATTTCCATTATTTCGGCGAAATCACTTGCTATGAGGCTTAATTTTAGATTTTGTTCATTTTAAAGACTGATTTTTCCCTTTTTTATTGTTGTTTTATTTTATAATGTGTAACTTTGCACCCGAATAGTATAACAACAACTTAATATATTAAAGAAAGTTATGTCTAATGTTAATGAAAAACTCTTTGCCGAGTTTGTTGCGCCTACCACTCAGGAATGGATGGACAAGATTCAGGTTGACCTGAAGGGCGCTGATTTCAACAAACGAATGGTATGGAGAACAAATGAAGGCTTCAATGTAATGCCTTTCTATCGCAGCGAAGACATCAAGGATCTCGCCGCTGTGAAGTCTATGCCAGGCGAATTCCCATTCGTTCGTGGTAACAAAGTTGACAACAACCTCTGGTTCGTTCGTCAGAACATCGTTGTGGAATGTCCTAAGGCTGCCAACGAAAAGGCACTCGACGTTCTCAACAAGGGTGTTGACTCTATCGGTTTCGTCATCAAGGCTGATGATGTTAACAAGGAGTTCGTTGCCACTCTTCTTAACGGAATTCTCCCACAGTATGTAGAACTCAACTTCATGACTTGCCAGTGCAAGTCGGTTGAACTTGCTCAGATTCTCGTTGAGTACTACAAGGAGAACAACTATCCTCTCGCAGAACTCAAGGGTTCTATCGACTTCGACCCAATCGCCAAGATTCTTCAGAAGGGCAAGGATCGCTCTGACGTTATCGCTCAGGCTAAGCCTCTCATTGAAGCTCTCGCTGAACTTCCAGAATACAAGTGCGTGAATGTAAACTCCGTAGCTCTCAACAACGCTGGCGCTTACATCTTCCAGGAGCTCGGTTACGCTCTCGCTTGGGGTGCTGAATACATGCAGCAGCTTACAGAAATGGGCATCGACGCTACAGAAGCTGGCAAGCGCATCAAGTTCAACATGGGTGTTTCTGACAACTACTTCATGGAGATTGCCAAGTTCCGCGCTGCTCGTATGCTTTGGGCACAGATTGTTAAGCAGTTCGAGCCTTCTTGCGACTGCGCTTGCAAGATGCATGTTTGTGCTTACACTTCTGAATTCAACCAGACTGTATTCGACTCTTACGTGAACCTTCTCCGTTCACAGACAGAGGCAATGTCTGCAGCTATCGCAAATGTTGACTCTATCGTAGTCGTTCCATTCGATACTCCTTACGAGGTTCCAACAGAGTTCGCTGAGCGTATCGCTCGCAACCAGCAGCTCCTTCTTAAGGAAGAGGCTCACTTCGACAAGCTCGTTGACGTTGCCGGTGGTTCTTACACTATCGAGCACCTCACAGAAGCTATCGCTGAGCAGGCTTGGAAACTCTTCCTCGAAGTTGAGAACGCTGGCGGTTTCCTCGCTGAGTCTCTCAACGGTAACATCCAGAATGCCGTAAACGCTTCTAACGACAAGCGTCATGCTGATGCTGCTAAGCGTAAGGAATTCATCCTCGGTACTAACCAGTTCCCTAACTTCACAGAAGTTTCTGACGGCAAGAAGCCAGTTGCCAAGTGCTGTTGTTGTTCAGAGGCTGGTGAGATTCCTGCTCTCAAGACAGCTCGTCTCGCTTCTGACTTTGAGAACCTCCGTCTCGCTACAGAGAACGCAGAGAAGCAGCCAGTGGCATTCATGCTCACTATCGGTAACCTCGCTATGCGTCAGGCTCGTGCTCAGTTCTCTTGCAACTTCCTCGCAGCTGCCGGCTATAAGGTAATTGACAACCTCGGCTTCGAAACTGTGGAGAAGGGTGTTGACGCTGCTCTCGAGGCAGGTGCTGACATCGTTGTCATCTGCTCTTCTGACGATGAGTACGCTGAATACGCTATCCCTGCTTACAACTACCTCGCAGGTCGCGCAATGTATGTAGTAGCTGGTGCTCCTGCATGCTCAGAAGACCTCAAGGCAGCAGGCATCGAGAACTTTATCAATGTTAAGTCTAACCAGCTTGAGACCCTCAAGGCTTATAGCGCAAAACTTGGACTCTAATTATGGCAAGAAAAGATTTTAATTCAATAGACATTCATGCTGGCATTCAGGCTAAGAATGGTCAGCAGTGGCAAAAGGATAATAACATTTCTGCCAATTGGAGAACTCCAGAGCAGATTGATATCCAGCCAGTATATACACAGGAAGACCTCGACGGTATGGAGCACCTTGAGTTTGCTGCAGGTATTCCTCCATTCCTCCGTGGCCCTTATTCAATGATGTACCCATTCCGCCCTTGGACTATCCGTCAGTATGCCGGATTCTCTACTGCGGAAGAGTCAAACGCATTCTATCGTCGTAACCTCGCTTCTGGTCAGAAGGGTCTTTCTGTTGCCTTCGACCTCCCTACTCACCGTGGTTACGACCCAGACAACCAGCGTGTTGTTGGTGATGTTGGTAAGGCTGGTGTGAGCATCTGTTCTATCGAGAACATGAAGGTTCTCTTCGGTGGTATTCCATTGAACAAGATGTCTGTCTCTATGACAATGAACGGTGCCGTTCTTCCTATCCTCGCATTCTATATCGTGGCAGGTCTTGAACAGGGCGCTCGTCTCGAAGAGATGGCTGGTACTATCCAGAACGATATCCTCAAGGAGTTCATGGTGCGTAACACTTACATCTACCCACCTGCATTCTCAATGAAGATCATCGCTGACATCTTCGAGTTCACTTCACAGAACATGCCTAAGTTCAACTCAATCTCTATCTCTGGTTACCACATGCAGGAAGCAGGTGCTACAGCAGATATCGAGCTCGCTTACACTCTCGCCGATGGTATGGACTACCTCCGCGCTGGTGTTAACGCAGGTATTGATGTTGACGCTTTCGCTCCACGCCTCTCATTCTTCTGGGCTATCGGTATGAACCACTTCATGGAGATTGCAAAGATGCGTGCCGGTCGTCTTCTCTGGGCTAAGATCGTTAAGAGCTTCGGTGCGAAGAACCCTAAGTCTATGGCACTCCGTACTCACTCACAGACATCAGGTTGGTCACTCACAGAGCAGGACCCATTCAACAATGTTGGTCGTACATGTATCGAGGCTATGGCAGCCGTTCTTGGTCACACTCAGTCTCTCCATACAAACGCTCTTGACGAGGCTATCGCTCTTCCAACAGACTTCTCTGCTCGTATCGCTCGTAACACTCAGATCTACATCCAGAACGAGACTAAGGTCTGCAAGCAGATCGACCCATGGGCAGGTTCTTACTACGTAGAGACTCTCACTAACGAACTCGTACACAAGGCTTGGGCTCTCATCCAGGAAGTTGAGAAGCTCGGCGGTATGGCTAAGGCTATCGAGACAGGTCTTCCAAAGATGCGTATCGAAGAAGCTGCTGCTCGTACTCAGGCTCGTATCGATGCTGGCACTCAGACTATCGTTGGTATCAACAAGTATCGTCTCGACCACGAGGATCCAATCGATATCCTCGCTATCGACAACACAGCTGTTCGTCTCCAGCAGGAAGAGAACCTCAAGGAGCTCCGTGCTAACCGTGACGAGGAAGTTTGCAAGCGTGAACTCGCTAAGCTTACAGAAATCGTTCGCACTCAGGAAGGCAACCTCCTTGCACAGGCAGTTGAGTGTGCAAAGGTACGTTGTACTCTCGGTGAAATCTCTGACGCTTGCGAAGAGGTTGTAGGACGTTACAAGGCAGTAATCAAAACTATTTCAGGCGTGTATAAATCAGAATCAGGTTCGAACGCTATGTTCGACGAGGCTTGCGCTCTCACAGAGAAGTTCGCACAGCAGGAAGGTCGTCGCCCTCGTATCTTCATCGCTAAGATGGGTCAGGATGGACACGACCGTGGTGCAAAGGTTGTTGCTACAGGTTATGCTGACTGCGGTTACGACGTTGATATGGGACCTCTCTTCCAGACACCAGCAGAAGCTGCTCGTGAGGCTGTTGAGAACGACGTTCACATCGTAGGTGCTTCTTCACTCGCTGCAGGTCACTTGACTCTCATTCCACAGCTCATCGAAGAACTCAAGAAGCTCGGTCGTGAGGACATCATGGTTGTTGCCGGTGGTGTAATCCCAGCTCAGGACTACGATGCACTCTACAAGGCTGGCGTTGCAGCTATCTTCGGTCCTGGTACTCCAGTTGCGAAGTCTGCAATCGAGATGATGAAGCTCATGATGGACGAGGAATAATCCTTGACTCAAAACATATTACACAGAAAAGCCTACCCTCTATCGTAGAGAGTAGGCTTTCTTGTTTACATAGCAGCCACGGCTGCTAATGCTATGAGAGCGCCTCGAGTTCGTATGCATTTCACCTTGAGTTTGTGTGCTTTTTTGCACAAAGGGGCCCGACCCTTTTGTGCAATTTTTCAACCACCCCCCCCACAGCCCAACCGCCGCAGATACTTGTGAGATAATCACTTGTATCTGCGGCGGTAGTTTGTTAAGTATTGTACTATATCTTATTTGATCGTGAGATTCTTGACAGGCTTGTTATTGGTGTCGAAGAATCGTACGCAGAAGTTGCTCATGCCTGGTCCGTTGATGACGTAGCCTACGAGCTTGTTGTCACCCTTCTTGAGATGAACTGGAGCTGATGCGTCGTCAACAACCATACGGCGGTCGCCAGAAAGGATGAGTGCCTCCTCGCCGTTAAGCCACCACATTGAAGCTGAGTTTGATCCTACAGAGATGCGTACATCCATGTCGTCTTCGGCGTAAACGTGGGTTATAGCCATGAATATTACACCGTACTTCTTGAGTTCACGCTGTGTTGCGAAACGGTAGAGCTGGATGTTATAGCCTGTACTTTCAAGAAGATGCCACTTGAGTTTCAGGGTGTCGTTTACAACTGTTGTCTGTCCGTCTTTAGGAGTCTCTGGCAATACCAATGGCTTCTGCTTCTTTGATGTGAGCTTGGTGCCGAATGTCTCGCGTAGATATGAGTCTGTGAAGACTGTGTTTGAGCGGTTAGGCCAGTCGATAGGTTCAAGCAATGACCAGCGGCGGATGAATCCGTTCTCGTCAGGTGTTGATACTGAGTTCTTGTCAACTTGATTGAAATAAACGTTGTTCTCGCCAGCAGAAGATGATGACCAGCTCTGAGCAGATGCTGTGATGAGTGATGCGCTTGCGACGAAGAGTGAAAGGAAAAGTCTTTTCATGAATTATGATTTGTTTTTTAGATTTCTTTTTGGGTTATTTTTTGATTATTTCATTTCCCACCAGTTGAAGTCAAAGAGGTTCTTTGCTTCTCCGAAGAAGCGGAACCAGAGGTCGTGCTTGCCAGTGACTTTCTTCAGGTTGCACTTTGCAAGACCTTCTGCACCAATCTGGACAGTACCGATAACAGGTCCTTCCATATCGTCGATACGAATCTGGATTTCAGCCTTTGTGTCTGGCTTCTGGTTCTGGATGGCTGCGATGAACTGCTTTGCTCCGTTCTTTCCGAAGTCAACGCCCTTGACCATCATGCAGTCGTTGTTGTCGATGTCGGTAACTACGAGGTCGTTGTAGCCAATGCTGCGAGTCTTCAAGCCGCGAGCGTAAGCCATGGTCTCTGCCTCAACGCGACGATATGGATCGAAAGAACCAATCTGCTCAACGCCTTCCTTGCTCCAATATGGAATTGGTTCGATAGTGCCGTCAGCATTATACTTCATCTCCTGGCAAGAAACCGAACGGCGCTCTGCATGGCGGTAAGCGTGACCGTTGTATTCAAGCTGTGAAGCCCAAAGGTCGTAGTTCAAGCCGAAGACGTAGGACTTGCCCTTGTAGTCGATGATACCAGGGTGATTGCCACGTGAAAGGTGAGTGTGAGGCATAACGTGTCCTTTGTATTTCCAAGGACCAGTAATCTTGTCGCTCATGGCATAGCCTATACCTTCAGGACAGCAAGTAGAAGCGAAAGCACAGTAGTATTTGCCATTGTGCTTATATACCCATGGACCTTCCTGATAGTCCTCGATATGTGGATGCTGGACAATCTCGCCGGAAGTGGAAATCATGTCCTCGTTGAGCTTTATCATATAGAGGTTTGGATTTCCCCAGTACATGTAAGCCTGACCGTCGTCGTCAATCCAAACCGTTGGGTCGATGTCGTACCAATGCTCACGCTGCCAAACGAGCGGTTTGCCAAGAGGATCCTTGAAAGGCCCGTAAGGATTGTCTGCCACGAGAACAGAGATGCCGTTGCCGTGGATAGGGCAGTACATGTACCACTTGCCGTTGCGTTCGATGACCTGCTCAGCCCAAGCTCCGTTGTTGTTCTTGTACCACTCGAAATCACCAAGAGAAGCCACAGCGCCGTGGTCTGTCCAGTTCACCATGTCGGTTGAAGTGTAGAGCAACCAGTCGTACATCTTGAAGTTCTCGCCGTCGTCAGCATCGTGGGTTGTGTAGAGATAGACCGTGTCGCCATGAACATAAGGCGCAGGGTCGGCTGTGTATTTTGTCCAGACGATAGGATGTTGGGCAAAGGAAATCAAAAATGAAAATTGAAGAGTGAGAATTGATACGATGAGTTTTTTCATATAATGGTTTTCGGTTTCTGGTTTTGGGTTATTAGTACATTGTTAGGGTTGTTAACGCTGCAAAATTAATAAAAAAAGTTTTCTTTTGACATACATTATATATAAAAGGTGCAGAATGTTTCAAAATAAAAGATAAATGAACGGAAAAAGTACAAAAAAAGGAAGAAACCATTTCTGATTTCTTCCTTTGTAAGCCTTTTCAGTTCTGTATTAGTGACGGAGACCGAGAGCCTTAACGATTGCACGATAGCGGTTGATGTCACGCTCCTTGAGGTAAGTAAGGAGTGAACGACGCTTACCTACGAGCTTAGTAAGTGAACGAGCAGTAGCGAAGTCCTTCTTGTTCTGCTTGAGGTGCTCTGTAAGGTGCTTGATACGGAATGTGAACAATGCGATCTGGCTTTCTGCTGAACCTGTGTCAGTTACGCCACCCTTGCCATACTGGCCAAAGATTTCTTCTTTCTTAGCTGAATCTAAGTACATGATTGAAAATGTTTTATAATGTGATTAATAATGATTTTACGCTTCAACGTCGCACATATACACGCAGAAGCGGGTGCAAAATTAATAAAAAGTTTCTGGTTTTTGGTTTTTGGTTTTTGGTTTTTTGCACCAAAGTTATTGTTTATCAAGACTCTTACTCTACGCTTACTGCAAGTGGGTTCTTGAGAGCTGCGAGGGTTTCTTCTGAACGAAGCTTCCATTCGGTGAGAGAACGCACGTCGTTCTTGCTCCATGCAGAGCCGAAGTAGTAAGTGTATTTCTCGTTGTTGCTGATATGCTTGATGCCGAGAAGATGACCGGCAGCACCAGGAGCACCTTCGATAGGACGCATCACGGTCTGCTCAACGCCGTTAGGGAACAGGACGCCTGTGTAGATCTGGAAGTTCTGTGCGGCAGGATTGTCTGTTGGGTCTGCGTAAAGTGCAAAGTCCTTGCCGAGGATAATGCTTTCAGTATCTTCCGAATGAACGACAACACCAGGAGCAATCTGAGCGCCAGTCTTGAGACCTTCATACCATACGGTCATCTTGTTGTAGTTTGAACCTTTATCGAGCGAAAGAATTCTGTGCTCTACTACACCCTTGTTCTTGCCCATGTCTGTAGGGCAATAGGCGAGTTCCACAGCGAAGCGAAGCGGACCGTTGTCAAGAATCTTGTAGGTCTTGTAGCTGTAAGGAAGGATGAGCTCGCCGTTGATGATGACACCAGGAGCGCCGCAGCCGAGAGTAGGACCAACCTTGTAGCAGTCGAGTCCGTAGCCGTGGTCATAGTGGTATGTTGTAGCCTCTTCCATAGCGTGAGCCTCTTCGTTCTTGCCTTCCTTCTTGAGTTTCTCGATAGCAGGATGGTTGGATAGTTCCACGTCGTAGCGCTTCTCAACCTCAAGGTCAGGTGTGTTCTTTACCCAAACGTCAATGCCGAAAGCACGTTCCTTGTTTGCCTGAAGAGCAGGACCATAGAGGCGATATGCTGTACGATCGTTCTCCCAAGCGATGTCGTCAACACGCTCTGGATACTGGCGACCAGTCACGAACACCTTTGCTTCGCGAGGATTGCCTTTTTCTACTGTGAAAATTGCGCTGCCACAAGGACGTACTGCCACGTCAAGAAGTACCTTGCCGTCGTGAGTCTTCTGGTACGAAACCTCCTGATTAAGCGCGTTCTTTATTACGAAATTGCTACCTTTGCCAAGCTTTTTCTCGATGGCAGATAGTGACACCTCAACAACCTCCTGTCGCTGAGTCTTCTCGTCGTTGGTTACCTTGATTGTAGCTTTCTGCGCAAATGCCGAGCCGCAGAGAAGCGTAAGGATTGAAAAGATAATTGTTTTCTTCATTATATTTGTTAGTTATTGTTTTTTTTGTTATTTAGCCCAAGGCATCCATTTCTGCAGATTAGTGTTCTTGAACATTTCTGCCTTCTGGATGTTTGTATTGGCTGGCTTTTCAAGAAGGAATCTATCCACAAATGCCTCTACGTCAGGATATTGTTCCTTAGGCAACTGGCAATGAGGATGACCTCCGAGAATAGTGTAACCCATTCTGTCGGCTATGCCAAACTGCTCCCAAACCTTTCTTGCAGCAACGCTTGAAACATAGCCACTTTCGTCAGCAAGCCATTCGTAGTCAGTATTGCCGATTACGAGAAGGGCACGAGGGGCTATGAGGGCTGCAAGCTGGTGGTGGTCGATAGGAAGGCGTGTTGCGTTAACGGTAGAGAATTGTCGCATGTCTTCAATGAACCAAGAGTAGTTGGTGCGTTCAATGGTCTCAACATTTCCGAGAGTTTCGCTTACTCGCCATGCGTCAACACCACCTCCGCCAGGCTCCTGAGCAAGGCAAAGTGCGATGCGTTCATCGAGAGCAGCAGAGAACAACGCCATTTTTCCCGCGAAGCTACAGCCGGTGATTGCGATGTGCTTCATGTCTATGCGCGATTCCTTGCCAAGCTGCTCAAGTCCGTCGAGCAAGCGACTTACGCCCCAAGGCCACGCTGAGTAGGAACCGATGTAAGTCTTGTCCGGATAGAGACGGTTGATAGGCTCCTGTCCGCGACGCTGAGTGTGGGAAGTGACCTGGGTGAAACGGAAACCTATGCGAGCTATGTTGCGTTCCTCAAAGATTGATTTTGGAAGACTGCCAGAACCGAATCCGATGCCAATGACAGCAGGGAAAGGTCCGTCGCCTTCAGGATATTCAATCAGGGATTTGATGGTTAGCGTCTCGCTGCCTACGGTAACGTCAACAACAATGGTATCCTTGTCCATGTGAGCCTTCACTTGCTCCTTCTTTACAACAGGCTTCTCGCCGATTTCGTACATTTGGAGATAGTGGAGAATTTCAGCGCGATGCTTTTCCCAATCCTTATATTTATTACTGTAACTGCCGTCGGCAAAGAGGAAAGGGTCGGGTAGGGCAGCAACGACAGGAAGTTCTGCCGCCGTCTTCTTTGGGATGTTGACACGAATCTTTTCTGCCGTATTTTCTTTCTTGAAGACTGTTGGAAGCTTCTTCTGCGCGCTGGCAGAGAGACAAATCAAACTGATTAATGCGATGAGTTTGTAGCGTAGCATGGGTTAGTAAGGTGTTTATTGACGGGTAGATATAAATCGCTGCAAATTTAACATTATATTGTGAAATGACAAAAACAAATCGGCATAAAATGAAAAAACATTGGGAAAACATTAAACTTTGCCCCTTTTTCATAATAAAAATGTGCGATGGCTTTTGATTATTGACTATTATTTGTTAACTTTGCAGCCGTGATAATAAAACTAACTAACTAATATGAAAAACCTATTTCTTTCTGCTGCTCTTGCTCTTGCTGCATCAGCCCCTTCTTTTGCCCAGGATGTTACTGCAAAACTTAATCCTGCGGACGCTAACACTGTGATTCCTAAGGAAATATACGGTCAGTTTGCCGAACATCTCGGTTCTTGTATCTATCAAGGTCTTTGGGTAGGCAAGGATTCCGACATTCCAAACATCGACGGCTATCGCAAGGATGTTTTCGACGCTCTCAAGGAACTTCAGATTCCTGTGCTTCGTTGGCCGGGCGGTTGTTTTGCCGATGAATACCACTGGATGGATGGTGTTGGTCCTCAGGAGAAGCGCCCTCGCCTCGTGAACAACAACTGGGGTGGTACCGTTGAAGACAATTCTTTCGGTACTCATGAGTTCCTCAACCTCTGCGAAATGCTTGGTTGTGAACCATATGTAAGCGCAAACGTAGGTGGCGGAACGGTAGAGGAAATGGCAAAGTGGGTTGAATACATGACTTCAAACAGCAACTCTACAATGGCCGAACTTCGCCGCAAGAACGGTCGCGACAAGGCTTGGAAGATCAAGTATCTCGGCGTCGGAAACGAGTCTTGGGGATGTGGCGGTCAGATGCGCCCAGAATACTACGCTGACCTTTATCGCCGCTATTCAATCTATGCTCGCAACTACGACGACAACAAGCTCTACAAGGTGGCTTCTGGTGCCAATGGCGATGACACAAACTGGACTAAGGTCTGCATGGAAAGAATCGGCAACCTCATGCCAGGTATCTCTGTCCACTATTATGCAGTTCGCGATTGGAACAACCACGGTTCCGCTACAAAGTTCGACACCAAGACATACTACGACAACATGGAACGCGCTCTCTACATGGAAGAGCTCATTTCAAAGCACGAGGAAGTCATGGACAAGTATGATCCAAAGCACAAGATTGATCTCCTCGTTGACGAATGGGGCACTTGGTGGGACGAAGAGCCTGGAACCACAAAGGGACACCTCTTCCAGCAGCAGACAATGCGCGATGCCATCGTAGCTTCCACTACTTTCGACATTTTCCACAAGCATACAGCTCGCGTGAAGATGGCAAACATCGCTCAGGTAGTAAACGTTCTTCAGGCTATGATTCTCACTCGTGGCAAGGAGATGGTGCTTACTCCAACTTACCATGTCTTCAAGATGTACAAACCTCACATGGACGCTACTCACATACCTGCTACCATAAGCTGCGAAGAGATTCAGGCTACTGCCGACAAGAAGATTCCTTCTGCTTCAATAACAGCATCAAAGAAGGATGGTAAGGTTACCGTTTGTCTCACCAATATTAATGTGGAAAAGGCTCAGACTGTGGAAGTTGACCTCGCAGGTGCTGCTTCAAAGGTTATCGAAGGCACTATCCTCAACGCAAAGAACCTCGACGACTACAACGACTTCAACAAACCAACCCTAGTAGCTCCAGCAGCTCTAGACGTGAAGAAGGAAGTCAAGATCAAGGATGGCAAACTTACCATCAAGCTTCCTGCCCATTCTATCGTCAGCCTCACGCTCAACTAAATGCGATTGCAAACTAATACTAAAATGCCCACAGAATCGTTGCTTACTGTTTCTGTGGGCATTCTTTTTTGTTCCTTTGTCAAACTGCGTAAACATTTCTGCGTAACTTTTTGTTTAAGTCATTGCTTTTTAGTAATTTTGCGCCAAATTTATTAGAATTATGCCAGTAAGAATCCCAGAAAAACTGCCAGCAGTTAGCATACTGAAGGAAGAAAACATATTCGTTATGGACTCAGCAAGAGCTCATAACCAGGACATTCGTCCGCTGAAGATTGTGGTACTTAACCTTATGCCTATAAAGGTTACAACGGAAACCGACCTTATCCGCTTGCTCTCGAATACGCCTTTGCAGGTTGACCTCACCTTGATGAAACTGGAAAGCCACACTTCAAAGAATACTCCTGTAGAGCACATGATGGCTTTCTATCGTCCTTTCTCTGAACTTGAAAAGGAAAAGTTCGACGGAATGATCATAACAGGTGCTCCTGTTGAGAACTTTGCCTTTGAGGATGTGAACTATTGGGAGGAAGTGACTCGCATTTTCTCTTGGGCACGCAAGAATGTCTATAGCACTTTGTACATTTGCTGGGCTGCCCAAGCTGGTCTTTATTACCATTACGGCATTGACAAGCATCCGCTGAAACAGAAGATGTTTGGCGTGTTTGAACATACTTGCACCCCTATTCCGGAACCAATATTCCGAGGCTTTGACGATTCTTTCTTCATGCCTCATTCTCGCCATACGGAGATTTGGCGAAAGGATGTGTTGGGCAATCCGAAACTGACCCTTCTTGCAGAAGCAGAAGAAAGCGGCGTCGGCATCGTGATGGCTCGTCAAGGTCGTGAGTTCTTTGTCACAGGCCACATGGAGTATTCCCCACTTACTCTCCACAACGAGTACATGCGAGACCTCGGAAAGCGTGACGACGTGGGCTTGCCACAGCATTATTATCCTAATGATGACTGTACAAGGGAACCGATAGTGCGTTGGCGTGCTCATGCTAATCTGTTCTATCACAACTGGATAAACTACTATGTTTACCAGCAGACTCCATACAACATCAACGAAATCAACGAAAACTAACAGACCTATTTCCTAATTGTTTCCTATTCCCGATTATGAAGAAAGCATTCCTTTTACTATTAACCTTATTCTTCGCCATTGACATCTTTGCTGAAGATGTTGTTGTTGACAATGGTGAGAAGATGACATTCTCAGAGAACATGACCAGCATGAACCTTTATTTGAAGAACGGAAGTGCTTGGTCAGGCAATGTTTCGCTTACAAAACCTTTCGGCATCAAAGTGAAGGTTGATAATGGCGAGCTTCATTTCTGCTTCAACAATACCTCGTCAAGTTATGCGAGCATTGATGTACCTATCGTACTCAATGACAACGCAACACTCGGCGTTTATGGTTCGCGTTACACTTACTGGACATCTCCAGTTTCCGGAAATGGTATAGTGAACATCTATGGAGGTGGTGAACGAATGTTTGCTGGTAATGCCAAGAATGCTGCTATTCCTGATTGGAGCGGTTTTACAGGTGTTGCCAATGTGCTTCCTTACAAGGAGGTAATAGGTAGCTGTGGATTCTACGGACTTGTGCTTAATTGTCCGAAGACTTTCTACCCAGATGATGTGGAAGGCGGAATAAAGGAAGGCAGATACAACAACATGTTTGAGCATGCAACGCTCCACATCACTAATGGTGCTACACTTGCAAACGAAAACGGAAATCGCGCAGTCCGTATCGGTCGCCTTGAAATGGAGGAAGGCTCTGTGCTCAAGGGTTACTACAAAGGTGCTTCGGCTAAGTCGTATTACATCGTTGGTGGCGATGGCACAAACTCCACTCTCTACGGAAAGTTTGCTCCTGAGAGCGGTAACCTTCTCGGTATCATCAAGGAAGGCAAGGGTGTTTATACTATAGCAGGTACCCAGAACTCCATAACAGGCGGTATTCGCGTGATGGAAGGTGCTGTTTATGTTGACGGAAATACAGGAACCGCTTCTGCCGGTGCTGTGGCTACGGTTTGTCCAAAGACGCTTCTTGGTGGTGTTGGTACCATCAATGGCGATGTGGCTCTCTATGGTAATCTTCGCCCAGGTAACGATGAGTTAGGCAAGCTTACCATTGGAACAACAAGCAAGACGGCGAATGTTCTTCTTGCTCCTTCAGCGGTTCTTTACTTCCGTATTGGTGCGGAAAAGCACGATGAACTTGATGTTAATGGTATCATGGAATGGACAGGGAAGTACTATGACTTCACGGCAAGTTCAATGCTACCTGTGATAAAGCCGATTATTTCCGATGATCTTGTGTATGTTCCTGATGCAGAGTATGTTCTCATAAAGTCTAAGCAACATTCCAACACAGCTGCAGACGGCATTAACCGTGATTTCTGCATAGCAAACCCGGATCCAGAGAAATGGAATGTAATCCAGAAAACGGATGCTGACGGCTATGAATGTTATGTTCTCAAGGCAGAACCTTCCACAAATCCTAACGATATTGCCTACAACTTCGACGAGTTCGAGGATGACGACGATGACATAGAGTACAATCTTGCGGACTTTGACTTCACAATGAAGAGTGACCGCAAGATGATAAAGTACTATGCAGACCTTGTCGGCAAGAAGGTTGGTGTGGCTGTGCCTGTTTATAAGATGAGCATCAACGACCCGAACAACTCTCGCACAAAGGCTATCACATCCAACTTCAACATCTGCGTGGCTGAAAACGAGATGAAGCCGGATGCGCTTCAGCCTAACCAAGGACAGTTTGATTTCTACAATGCAGATAAGCTTGTAGATCTTGCTCAGGCAAACAATATGCGCGTTCGTGGTCATACTCTCGTTTGGTATCAGCAGAATCCGGGTTGGATAAGCTCTGATGGCAAGAAGAATGACAAGAACTGGACCCGCCAGCAGGCTCTCGACATCATGAAGAACCACATCACTACTGTCATGAAGCACTTCAAGGGCAAGGTTTATGAATGGGATGTGGTGAACGAAATGCTTGATGACGACCAGAGCATCGTTCGTACTAATCCTGATGGCTATAACCTTCGCTCTAATGTTTGGTACAAGGCTATTGGTGAAGACTATGTTGACTCTGCTCTCGTTTATGCTCACCGCGCCGACCCAGAGGCAAAGCTTTACATCAACGAATACGGCGTGGAGATGTATGGAAGTGCCAAGACAGAGGCATATTTCAACCTTGCAAAGCGTCTTCTCAAGAATGGTATTCCTTTGGATGGTGTTGGTCTTCAGTGCCACCTCTCAGTAGGTGAACTCAACGAGAAGAAGTTTGATGCGAATGTTGCTAGATATGCTGACCTCGGCATAAACTGCATCGTAACTGAACTTGACATGTCCATCAAGGATTTCAACGATCCTGACCACTATAAACGCCAGGCTCTTGAATACTACAAGATTGTGAAAACCATGCTGAAATACGACCATTTCCCACACCTCATTATCTGGGGCGTGACAGACGATCTCTCATGGCGTGGCGGCGAACCATTGCTCTTCGACAGCAGCGTAACAAAGAAACCTGCATATTGGGCTATTCGTAACACTCTTCGTGATTTCTACACTACCGACATTGAAGCCATCGAAGCCCCAGTGTCTGAAGCGTCAGCTTCTGACTCACAAGGAAATCCTGCCTTCAACCTCAGCGGTCAGCGTGTAGGCAACGGCTATAAAGGCATCGTCATCACTAACGGACGCAAATATCTCATGAAATAAAACTATTAACCTAACCCTATATGAAAACCCTATTATTATCTGCTATCCTTGCTGCTTCTGCATCGGTAGCCTCTGCACAGAATCCTATTGTACAGACTCATTTCACAACAGACCCCGCACCAATGGTTTCTGGCGATCGTCTCTATGTCTATACTGGCCACGATGAGAACGATGCCGACTTCTTTTGGATGCAGGAGTGGCGTGTTTACAGCACTACCGATATGGTAAACTGGACTGACCATGGTTCTCCTCTTGCTATTGAAGACTTCGCCTGGGGCGATGACCGTGCTTGGGCGCCACAGTGTGTAGAGCGCAACGGCAAGTTCTATTTCTATGTTCCGCTCCATTCCAAGATTTCTGGTGGTATGGCAATTGGTGTAGCAGTGGGCGATTCTCCTACAGGTCCTTTCAAGGATGCTCTTGGCAAGCCTCTCTATGAGAACGGCTCTTGGGATCATATCGACCCGACGGCTTTCATTGACGAAGATGGTCAGGCATACCTTATGTGGGGAAATCCTAAGGTATATTACGCAAAACTCAACGATGACATGATATCTTTCGCTACTGAAGTACAGACTATGGACATGAGTGACACAAGTGTCTTCGGCGAAATGTCGATGAAGGATAAGGACGGCAAGGAGGTAAAGCGTGGCATGTATATGGAAGGTCCATGGTTCTTCAAGCGCAACAATTACTACTATCTCATGTACGCTGGTGGCGGTATGCCTGAGCACATCCTTTACGCTCGTAGCAAGAAGCCTACTACCGGATATAAGTTCATGGGTGATGTTATGCCAAAATGCGACACCAAGTCATTCACAAACCATGCTGGTATAGCTCACTTCAAGGGTCATGACTACTTCTTCTATCACACAGGCAAACTTCCAAAGGGCGGCGGTTTCGGTCGTTCGGTAGCTGTAGAGGAGTTCAAGTGGAATGAGGATGGCACAATACCAACCATCATGCCTACTGACGAAGGCGTTAAGCCTATCGCTACTTTCAATCCATATCAGCGTGTTGAGGCTGAGACAATGGCGTTCTCACAGGGCATCACGACAGAGGAATGCATGGCAAATGGCGTTTATGTAACCGGCACACATAACGGCGATTACATCAAGCTCCAGAATGTTGACCTTGCTGCTGGCAAGATGCGTACACTTTCTTTCTCGGCAGCTTCTGGTCTTCGCGGTGGCAGCATTGAAATGCGTGCAGACAGCATCGGTGGAACTCTCATTGCAGAAGTGCCTGTAACGAACACTCTCGGTTGGGAATGCTTCCGCACTTTCTCAGCTCCTGTAAAGCAGCAGGTTAGCGGTGTTCACGATATCTACTTCGTGTTCAAGGGCAGAAAGGGTCCAAAGCTCTTCAATCTCGATTGGTGGATGCTTGAGTGATGACTATTGAGTAATGAGTATAGAGTAATGACTATTGAGTAATGACTAATGACTATTGACTGATGAAAAAGATTTCGTTTATCATATTATTGCTGAGCATTTCGTTTTGTGCTTTTGCCAAGGGCTCGTCAGTGAAATCGTGGATTATTGCCAATGGCGACACGCTGCGAGTAACTCAGCTTTGTCAAAATGCCGTTCGTGTACAACTTCTGCCTCGCGGTCATAAGCCGGAGCCTGCATCGTTCTATACGGAAGCGGCGATAAAGAAGGTTGCATCTGTGTCCAAAGACACGAAGTTGACAGCACGCTACAATCCGATTGACCAACTCTCTTTTTACGATGCAAAGGGTAACTGCTTGCTATCGGAAATGTTTGCAGGACGAGTTGTTGGAAAGATTAATGATAAAGGCAATGACGCCTACCGAGTTTCCCAAACCTTCCAAACTCCTGCCGACGACTACCAGTTTGGTACCGGTCAGTTTCAGGATGGAAACCTCAATGTGAAAGGTCTTACACGCTGTCTTACTCAGGTTAATACGCAGATTGCCTTGCCAATGATTATCTCGAACAAGGGCTACGGCATCCTGTGGAACAACTGCGGCATGACGGATTTCAATCCTGCTTCCAATTGTCTGAAGCTCGAGAAGCAGACGGATTCCGACGAAACGGTCGTGGTGAATACGACAAGCACCACTGGCAACAAGCGCGAAGAACGCCACTATCAGCAGTTTGTCAGCACGCTGAACATAGATGAGGCTGGCGAATATTCCCTTCTTTTGGATGTCGGTCAGAGCATGGCTCGCCGTCATTTTGTTGAAATAGATGGCAATGTCCTTTACGAAGCAAACAATATTTGGCTGCCACCAACGGCTGCTTTCAAGGCAACCTTGGCAAAGGGCGAGCATAAGGTCGTTGTTCGCGGTGAGAGAAACGACAAGCCTTCTCTATATTATAATAAGGTGAAAGCCGACCAGCTGACCTTCTCTTCCCCTGTTGCCCAGACGCTCGACTATACCGTTTTCGCAGGTTCTGCCGACGAGATAATCGCTTCCTATCGCGCTCTCACAGGCGAAGTTCCTATGCTTCCTCGCTGGGCTCTCGGCTATGTCCATTGTCGTGAGCGCTATGTTTCACAGGACGATGTGGTGCAGAATGCAGAAGAGTTCCGAAAGCGCAACATTCCTATCGACATGATTGTGCAAGACTGGCAGTGGTGGGGTAATACCGGTTGGAATTCCATGGAGTTTGATCCTGTGAACTATGCCAATCCTAAGCAGATGGTTGAGAAACTTCACGCCATGGACATCAAACTGATGCTCTCTGTTTGGGCAAAGATTGACCATAACAGCAAGCTCGGAAAGCAGATGGCTGCCGATGGCAATTACATCCCAAATACCGACTGGATAGACTTCTTCTCAAAGGAAGCTGGCGATGCATATTGGAACGCTTACAGCAAGAACATCCTTCCTACGGGTATTGATGCTTGGTGGCAGGATGCAACAGAACCTGAGAATGATGACCTTGCGGGCAGAATGGTTGACAAGGGCAAACTCTCTGGCGATGCCGTGCGCAACATCTTCCCGTTTGCAGTTAATGATGTTGTATATAACGGCTTGCTGAAGGAGCGACCAAACGAGCGCCCGATGATCATGACGCGTTCAGCTTCTCCTGGCATTCAGCGTTTCGGCGTGCTCACTTGGAGTGGCGATGTAGGCAACGACTACAAGACTCTCGAGCGACAGATTGCTGGCGGTCTCGGACAGATGGCTGCCGGTGTGCCTTGGTGGACATACGACGCAGGCGGTTTCTTCCGTCCGGGCAACCAATATTCCGACGCAGGCTATCAGAAGCGTATGCTTCGTTGGATTCAGAATGCTGTCTATCTCCCTGTAATGCGCGTTCACGGTTACATGAGCCAAACAGAACCTTGGCGCTATCAATCCGCCCATTCATCCCAATCCGCCCCAGTGTCAGAAGCGTCAGCCCCTGTGTCAGAAGCGTCAGCTTCTGATGATACCTACTCAGCCTTCGTCAAAGCTATCCGCAAGCGCTATAACCTCATATCTTACCTCTATAGCGAAGCTGCTCGCATTAGCATGGAGGGAAGCACATTGATGCGTCCGCTGGTATTCGATTTCCCTAACGACGAGAAGGCGATGGCGCAAACCACCGAATACATGCTTGGCAAGAACATCCTTGTATGTCCTGCATTAAGTGATGACGTTCAGAACCAGAAGGTATATCTTCCAGTATCAGCCAAGTGGTATCGTATTGACGACGACATTCATGTTTATGCAAAAAGCGGAAGCATCATACCATGGGACATTGCCGATGACGTTAAGACAAGATCTACAGCCGACGTAGCCAACAATCCTACCCTCGGCATTCGCATTTTCCCAGGGGCAGATGCAGAATACACACTCTATGAAGACGATGGCACAACGCTTTCTTACCAGAAGAATGAGTTCTCTACCATCACTTTCAAGTGGAACGATGCCAAGCGCGAACTCACCGTTCTTCCGCGCAAGGGCTCTTTCTCTGGCATGCAAACAACTCGCAACTTCACAATAACGCTTGCCGGCGAAAATGGTAAGACCACTGAAGCTAAGTACAACGGCAAGAAGGTTGTGGTGAAATTATAAACGCAACTTCAAGTTGGATAAGAAAAAACGGAAGACATTAGTTTGCCTTCCGTTTTTGTTTTTGGTAATTATGAACAAAAGTGTTACTTCCACAACAGAGGTAGCGCAAAGTAGAGATATTGGTTTACATCGCCGTAGAAGTGCTTTCCGCCTTGACGCATTGAGAAGAAGAGATTTGCGTCTGGTTTGTTGTAGCGGAAGACTGGTGCGTATGCGTTGAGGGCAGCTACGATGTTACGCTCTGGGGTGCCTGCGATATCGTCAGTACCTGTATAACCGAAGACCTTGAAGGAATTCTTGTAGAATGACTTGGAGATCTCTGCGTTTACCCATTCTGCCACCTGCTTGTAAGAATCACGCTTGCCATCGGCAGAGAAATGCCAAATGTCGCCTGAGAGTGGAATGTAGTATTTCACTGCAGCGCAGTCAAAGATGAGCTGATACCAAGTGGTGAGAGCACCCATTGAGAAACCTCCGAAAGCACGATGAGGACGAGTGACATCGATTCTGTCGTTGACTTTCTTCATCGACTTGTGCATGAGGAAGTAAGTGTTGTACTTGCTCTCAACAGCAGGAATGAGGAACTCGCGAAGCTCCTTGTGGAAGTTCATTGTGCGCTGAGTGGCATCGTCCATAGAGTTTGCACCAATATTCTCGTCATCGTCATAGAAAGTAGGTGTGACAACGATGAGTGGGGCTATCTGGTGGTCTTGGATCATGTGGTCGAGAACATCCCAGAGACGGAGCCAGTCCTTTGGAGGAGTGAGGAAGGAAGTCGTGTTGTCACCACCGCCGTGCATGAGGTAGAGCACGTTGTACGGTCTGTCCTTGTCCTTTGCATTGTAGCCATAAGGAAGATAGACGCGAGCATGCTTCTTGAGTGTCTTGCCGTCGCGCTTCACTTCGTAGTTGAAAACTTCCACTGTGCCCTGCTTCTCAGCCTTTGTCCACATCTTCTGTGGAATAGAAGGAATGTCGGCAGGTGTGATGTCTGGAGCCTCTGTAGGTGCTTCAGGGAGTGGCTGGGCGTTTGTGCTGAGTGCCAAAGCCATAAATGCCGCGATAATTAGTTTGATACGTTTCATTTTTGTAGGTTAATAGTTAATGGATTGAGTATTTTTCTGCTGCAAAATTAGTAATTATTCAAGTCAAAACAAAAGAAAAGGAGGAAAATATTTCTATTTCCCTCCTAAAGAGTTATTGCCGTTATGTACAACAGATGTTCAAATATGGTATTTATTCAACTACAATCTGTTGTCTAACGATACTCACGTTCTTGAAACCTAAATTCAAAAGCTTTGTCTTATAAGGCTCTGCTTCCTTATGAGTTACGAAGTTTCCGCACATCGTCATCCAGCGTGGAGAATAGAAATGCACATAAACAGGCATTCCCGGATAGTGCTTCTTGACCTTCTGGCCAAGTTCTTCCGCTTTCTCACGGTCAACGCGCTTGTTGCCGCCATTGTAAACCTGAATGCGCCACCCCTTTATCTTGTGGGCTCCACGCATTACCTTTTTGCCTGAGATGCCGTCGCCTACCGAGTAGTCGCCACCACGGTTCTTCACCATTGCTGCAATCTCTTCTTCTGAGCCAGTAGGTACTCTTCTTGGCTGTTGGCCAGAATACTGATGAACCACTGGGCGTGGAGCCGTCTGGTCAGCTGTTGCTGATGTTTCGGTTCCTTCTGTAGGGATTTGTCCTGTAGGAGCTGCAGCAGGCTGCTGCTGTGTTTGTGGCTGGGCAGGTGCTGTTGCTGGTGTCTGAGGCTTTGGCTGAGCTGGAGTTTGTGGCTTTGGCTGAGCTGGAGTTTGTGGCTTAGGCTGAGCTGGTGTTTGTGGTTTTGGCTGAGCTGGAGTTTGTGGCTTTGTCTGCTTGTTGTTAACAAGGTCAGATATTGCCGACGATTGTGTAACCGTTACTGAGCCCTGGGCGAAAGATGCGAGGGCTATGCAGAGAGTAACGAGTAGGGCGGATATTCTTTTCATTCTTTTGGTTTTTGGTTGTTCGCAGCAGGGCTGCGAGGGTAAAGGCTAAAAGCTAAAGGCTAAAGGCTGCCATCCGGAAGGAAAGCCTGTACTCTGTAGCCTATACCCTGTAGCCTCGCGATATGTCGCGAACTAAATTACTTCCAAGCGTCGATGATGCCCTGGAAATCAGCAGCCTTGAGAGAAGCGCCACCGATGAGACCACCGTCGATGTCTGGCTTAGCGAAGAGCTCAGGAGCGTTAGAAGCCTTGCAAGAACCACCGTAGAGGATAGAAGTGTTGTCAGCAACTTCCTGACCGTACTTCTCAGCTACGATAGAACGGATGTAAGCGTGGATTTCCTCTGCCTGGTCTGAAGTAGCAGTCTTACCTGTACCGATAGCCCAGATTGGCTCGTAAGCGATTACGATGTTAGCAAACTGCTCTGCAGTAAGGTGGAATACAGAACCTTCGAGCTCAGCCTTGCAAACAGCTTCCTGCTCGTTAGCCTCACGCTGCTCGAGTGACTCACCGATGCAGAAGAGGATCTTAAGACCGTTAGCGAGAGCGAGGTCAACCTTCTCCTTGAGGATTTCTGGAGTCTCGTTGTAGTACTCACGACGCTCTGAGTGACCGAGGATAACATACTGAGCACCAGTTGACTTAACCATCTCAGCAGAAACTTCGCCAGTGTAAGCACCCTTAGCCTTGTCTGCGCAGTTCTCAGCACCGAGAGCTACGTTCTCGTTCATCATTGGAGCTACTGTTGCGAGGTGGATGAATGGAGTACAAACGATAACATCGCAGTTTGGCTTCTCTGCGTTGTTTGCTACTACTTCTTTTACGAGGCTAATGCCTTCCTGCAGGTTCATGTTCATTTTCCAGTTGCCTGCTACAATCTTTTTTCTCATTTTGATAAATTTTATGGTTATGGTTTTTAGTTTTGATTTCTTGTTTAAGCTTTGACTGTTTTCGTCAATCTTCTAACGATGGCGATGATGCCTGCCACAATGCGGTCGAAGAGTGTTAGGATTATCAGCGGCAATACATACCAAAGGAGAATCTTGCTGAATACGTTAGAATCATGCCTTTCGTCGATTTTTCCATAAGGAGTCTTTTCGAGTGCTGGCGACTTCTCGTCAAGCTTTGGCAACATATTGTGACTCCATTTCTGGTATATCGTTCCTTCTTTCAGGAGCAGTAAACCAGGTGATGAACGCACTATTGTCTTCAGCGTGGTCTCATCAGTGTTTGCAAACTCATAGTTGGCACCGGTAATGTCTGCCCAATGTTCCATAGCCTCCTTGCCACTAGCCGTAAGGCAGATGAAGCGATAATGGCGTCGCTGAGCATAGTCGGCAATGATGTTTATCTTGCCAAACTGCGATTCGTCGGCAGTTTCCAGATGCGGAGCTATGAGAAGGAAAGTGTAATTAGGGTCGCTCAGGATGTCTTCCGTGATGTCTTCTTCATTATATAGAATGTTGAAGTCATGGATTGGAGGAACATAACCTTCCGTGATTTGTTCAGACTTCGAATCAACGAAAGTCCAAGTAGAGTCGGGTAGGTTCTCCATCGTGAATTCCTTCTGTTCGCCATCTCTCTTGTAGATGAGAGTTGTGTTGAATTGTGGCTGCTCAGCACCCTCCGGAATTTCCATTCCTCTCGGAATGCTTGCACCTATATGGTAAGGTCGGAAGTCGGCTATAGGCAAGTCGTACAAGCAGTAAACACTCGTTGCAAGTACGAAGAGCGCAGAGAAATTCGACACTATCCAGGCGTTGTGCCTGCTTATGAGTCGCGGCATCATCAGTGGTTTCCATGCGAGGACTGTGGCAAGAACAAGCAGAACGATGTTCTTTAGCAGAGTCTGTCCATTAGTCAGCACAAGCGCCTCGCCGAAGCATCCGCAGTCGCTAACCGGATCAGCAATGAAAATCCAGATTGTGACAAAAGTCATCACGAGCATGAATATCCAAACTATCTTCGTGGAAATCCTTCTGTTTATTGCAAAGAGCAAGTGTATGCCAAGCAGAAACTCGAATGCTGCAAGGATGACGGAAGCAACGAGAGTGCCCCAGTCGTGGAAGAAACCGGTATTGTAAGCATCTGTTACGGCAGCAATGTAATCCTGTATTTTGTACTGTGAACCGAGAGGGTCAACAGCCTTTACAAATCCAGAGAAGATGAAGGTTGCTGCCAATATGAGACGAGCAATGTTCACCAACACGCCACCCAGCACACCGTCCATGAAAGACGATTGCTGCACAGATTTCGATATTTGTTCGTTATCTTGATTCATCTAATAGCCTCTATTCCGTCAACTTTATGATGCCGAATACGGAATAGTTGATGATGTCCATGTAGTTGGAATCGATGCCTTCGCTTATGAGAGTCTCGCCGTCAGAATCCTCGATTTCCTTGATGCGCTGAAGCTTTGTGAGAATGAGGTCGGTGTAGCTGCTTACTCGCATTCCTCGCCATGCTTCGTCGTAGTCATGGTTTTTGCGAATCATCAGCTGCAGAGTGTCGTCAGCATATTTGTCATAGAGCTTGAGAGCTTCTTCAGCATTAATGTCAACCTCATCAACGAAGCCTTTTTCCAACTGGATAAGTCCAACGATGCCGTAGTTTGTTAGCGCCATGAACTCGGGAAGGATGCCTTCTCCAACCCATGACTCCTTCTTGATTTCGAGGCTGCGAATTCTCTTGGCCTTTATGAAGAGTTGGTCTGTGAGCGACGACGCGCGGAGGATTCTCCATGAAGCCCCGTAATCCTGGAGTTTCTTGGCGAATATGTCGCGGCATGAAGCAAGCGCCTCACGAAACTGCTGTTCAGTATGTTGCAGAGATTGTTCCATAATCGGATGCAAATTTACAAAAAATAATCAATAATGTGGTTTTTTCTATAGAAAAACGTCAAAAAACGCCTCTCTTACTCTCTATTCTTTGGAAATCGCAAAGTGAATAAAGCAAAAATCCACTATATTTGCATCGTTTTTGGTCCCGTAGCTTAGCTGAATAGAGCGTCAGATTCCGGTTCTGAAGGTCATGGGTTTGAATCCCATCGGGATCACTAATTTACGAAACGGGAATAAGAACAAATCGTAATCCATTAGAAACAAATCCTAATTCTTAAGGTCTTTTAAGCCTTAGAAATAACGTCAAATCGCAGTTTATTAATACTATTGCTCATCTGTTTTCTTTAGCTTAGGTAAACAAATAAAATGTTTGCCTCTTGGTGTCTGCCAGTTCTCTACGCAGACGCTTCAAATCCGTCTTGTTGCCCGCAGCGGCAGCCTTTGCGATGGCACTTTCCTGTTGCAGCGCATTGCTTTTGAACTGCTGAAGTGTTCTCTCTGCCTGTTGACCGTTTACTTGAAGGGTGACGGTAGCCCTTGTATTCATGTTACTCATCTTGTTTATTTACAGATTTACGGATTTACGATTTACAAATTACAATGCAAAAATACCTCTCTCTTTTCAAACGAGAAAAGACGAAAAAAACGCAGAAAGTTCGCTGAAAATTTTGAGGACTAGCATAAAAATACTAATTTTGCAGAAACAAAAAAACAGAAGTTATGAAAAGATTATATGTAATAATGATTCTTTGTCTCATTACAGTTCTGGGGGCGAGTGCGCAGCAAACAAATAATGATGCTTTTCTCCCAATCGAAGTAACATATGGCGGAGGAGTAAACACCTATTCATTACAATCAAATCCGCGCAAGATAATGATACCTGGTTTCATTGAGAATGAGAACGCGGCTAACTATGTTTTTTCTCCGAGCATAACTACTACCACTCCCTTGCAAGATCCATATTTGTTGACATTAAAAATAGCAAGTATTAAAGAATCTTCATTATTCACGGCATTCAAAGATGGTTCAGAACCGGTTTATTCTCTGAATATTGGTGGAACAAGCTTTTCAGGAACAGGTAGTGACATGGGTGATGGACTCTTCTGCATTATCTTTTTTGCAAGTAAAAAAGATTTTGGTAAACTAACAGAAACTTTGGCTAATGAGCATAATATTACAGCCTCAATAAGTAAAAATGCTTCAAATTTAAAAATACATATCGGAGGTCTTAACCAAAACAACACTCAATTAGCTAAAGCCTTTGCCTCTGTACTGTTACTTATGCAAAGTCAGTTGAATGACTATATAAAAAATGATAGCTCTAAACCATCCTCATCCGCATCCTCTTCTAGTTCTGACAACGGCGAGGAAGAAACGTTCAATGTTGTGGCCACGCAGAACCTTGACAAGCATATAGAATACAGGGATGTCGCTTTGGGCGTTAGTCCGGAAGAGTTCTTGGATAAAACCGTTGACCCGAATGACGAATTGTGTTGGGCTGAGCTGATAGAGGGCGAGGGGATAAACATTGAGGATGGTTCTTTTGTGTTCTCTGACATATGGCTAAGCACCCGTGTAGCTGTTTATGGTACTTGTGACAAGAATCGGAAAGTAACAAAGATTGAGACGTGGATACCTGTAGAAAGCTTTAAGAAAGAGATTGCAGAAAATATAGAAATGTTGAAGGACAACATTTTATCAAGAGCAATCTCTGGCGCTTTTTTGAAAGATTTGTATACCTTGGGTCCAGACAAGAAAAACAGTATAAAGGGCTACAAAATAGGGCTTCTCATAAACGAGGAACAAGACATGACTATCAACAACATATATGGAGTCATAGAGGTGAAATATGACGATGGCGGCGGTGAGTCAGATCCTTGCGTCTACGTATCTTTTACAGACCATACAGATGCTGAGAAAATGGCAGAATTGTTTTGATTCCCAATATTATTTCATTTAAATCTACCAAGCGAACTAATCTCTAATTGCAACTGAGATTAGTTCGCTTTTTATATGTCCGAAATCCTCACTCTTTTCAAACTACAAAAGACGGACTATTATAGAGAATGTCCCAAAACAAACTAGCAGTACGTCAGTGAAGAAAAGGCTTAAATCCGCAAATTGCATTGGGGTGAAACCGGGTCCCAATGCAATTTGTCCCCTCTTGAAATAGCCCATTTTTACGAACATTTCGTGAAAAGAACGTACATGCTGTGAAGTTCACGAATTGTCCGAAACCATTTCATATTTTGTTTGCGAAACATTTTCAAAACACTCTACCTTTGCAGCGTCAAAAAACAAAAATGACACTCAAAACTAAAACATTAAATCAAAATTCAAAACTAAAAAAACAAACTCTTTAAAACTCAAACATTATGAAAAAGTTTCTCTCAAAAATCGTATTCGCAACAGTAGCAGTTCTCTCAGTAGCAGGTTTCACATCTTGCAACAATGTAGATGATGATCCATACGTCCCAACACCAGTCCCAACAGAAATTCATACTGTGACGCCATCTAATAATCAGGATATGACTCCAGCATACGGAGCAGTCCTTTCAGAGAACATCCTCGATATGTATGATGTAACAGTTGTCCTTCACAGTGGCGATAAGACGAAGGAAGTTGCTCTTACAAAGGCTAATGGTCAAGCAGATGTAACACGCACTTCAAATGGCAACATGACCTACTATGAGTATGTATTTGCAGAGATTGATGGCCAGAAAGGAATCAGTAATGCCGAAGTTAAGGTAACACCGAAGGCAGATATCAAGAATGTCATTTCAGCTATGCCAGCAAACGAAAAATTCACTATGCAGCATGGTGGAAATATGTTCAAGGCAAAGTTTGGTGCGGATGGCAAGTTCGTGGGTAAGTTAGCAACTCATTTTACAGTTCTTTCTGGTTCCTATTATCCTGAGGAATTGCTTAAAGATAATGGCAATGGCACTTTTGGATATGATGTAGTAGCAGAAACAATTCAGGATTGCATGTTTTAATTGTAGTAGTGCTAAAAAGATGGTACCACATCATAATAAACAGAAATATTAACAACATTATAATTATACAACTATGAATCCAATTATTTCCATCCTCATCATGTTTGGTTTTTGTTAACAAACCGATCCCTAGAAAGGAACAAACATTACCATACGCTTCTCCTAATTGAGAGCTGCGTCGCAGACAGTTCTGAATTGATAATTATTTTACAATAATAGAAAAAGTTTTAAAAAAGAACTCCGATTACAATAGGTGGTCGGAGTTTCTTGCTTTATAACCAAGCTTTTGATACTTGAAGAAAAGTATATAAACCGACATCCGCGTAGGATAGCGACTAGCCTGTTCATCCGAAGGATAGATGCAAGCTGATTCGGCGCATGAGAATACTGACAGCCATCTGCAAGATACTAGCCGCCACGCGAACCATCACGGAGTGATATAGTGAAGGTGGTTGCGTAGAGTCCACCGAAACGTAGCAGACCATCACGTCCAGTGATATAGCGACAGCGTAACCAAGTAAATCATGGCATTATATCATTTGGGTATATATGATTACTGCCATGTCTTCGTCCTTTTGAGATATCAATTTTCTGGTGTAAGTATGCTTGCCATATTAGCTCTGTGCAGTAGTAGCGTGTGGAATCATCAGTCTTGTAGCTGTTGTCAAAACGTACACCGACTTTAGTTTCAGCGTACTCTGCAGCAGCTTTTGCTACAGAATCGGTACAATCTATTTTCTTTACACCAACACCTAAACATCTGTCTGGTTGAAGAAACATAGAGATGGATTCCATTTTTACGCTATCTATTCCATTGTCGCTCTCTCCCGGAACAGCATGAATGATATACCACTTTCCATTTCGTTTATGAACAATACCCACATGTGAATATCTGCCAGATGAAACTGCTTCTACTACGCGACTGTCCAAACTCGGACCTTCGCGAAACAGCAGATCTCCATCACGCAAAGAGAGCGTATCAACATAGACAGGCTCCCTTGTTCCTCTTCTATGTTGACACGCTGAAAAAAATAAAATGGCTCCTGTAATGAAAAAAGATATAACTTTTCTCATTTCATGGAATCCTTGAGTTTCTTATCGTCTATCTCACCAACAAAGACGTGCGTCAAGATACCAAAAGATACCGTTTTGTCTTCTTTTCCAGTATCAATTTTGCCAGTACTGAAAATGATGTAGTTGTCCACATGAAGTTTTGAATCTAACACTTTGTCTATTAGTCCAGCGCCCAATAGCATAGCAGCTTCTTTGTCTGTAGCTGTCGAATCTGAAGTGTCAATGGATTCCAACAGTGAAGACCTGATCGCTCTTATGTGAGAATCTTTATTTGGTGTAGTAACGGCCATAATGCCGAGAATTATTGCAAGTGCGATGATCCAACTGAAACGCTTCAAGATAGAACTTCCCTGATTGCTATTAACAATAACATAAGAAGGACTATCATTTGTGTCAGTTTCGTTTACGTGCATTTCAGCGTTTTCAACAGGACTTCCGCAAGAACTGCAGAATTTTGTGCCAGGAGTAATGGCGGCTCCACATTTAGAACAGAACATAAGAAAGGAAAATAATGTTAATAATTAAGTTTGGCGCAAAGTTAATAAATTAATACGAATTGACAAAATAAATAGACGAATTTCTCCGTCTATTTGTAGAAATGAAACCAATGCACCCATTACAGGTGCATTGAGATCCATTGCGAGATTGCTTCATCCTGAGTAATCTCGGAAGTGTTCCAGATGTCAGCGATTTCCTTGATGACATCATCGGCTTCAACCTGTCCTGCAGGTCGTGCCAAGGACATTCCATAGACAGAAGAGGAATGACCTCCACATCTGAAACGGAAGCAAGCGATTTCTTCCAGTTTCCATAAACTTTGGCACCAGACAGAACCTCGACTGATGATAGGACGAGGTTTCTGCCCTTGCTATTTTGTTTGTGTTTATAAAAAGATTTCCGCATAACCTTGTAGAATTTATTGCAAAGTTATGCGGAAAGTGAGAGAGGGGAAAAGACAGACTAAGTAGAATGCTATCGTTTATAATTCCCTAACAAAACGTTTTGCTCCTAAAAATGTATAAATTTTGTGATTGTCAACAAGATCAATATAATCTAATGCGTCATGTAAAAAGTCGCATAATTCTCTATTATTACGGACTTCTTCATACGTAATGCCTTCATGAATACAATCGTATTCTATATTTGGCATATATATATTGTCATTAGAAATTATGGTGAATGCTTTACCGTTTTCGTCAAATTGTGTCACATCCTCGAATAGTTCTGGATGTGTAATGTATTGCTCTTCTTTTTCTTTCCAAAGAGGCATAGCTTCAAGAAGAAATCCATATCCAAAACTTATACACATCCAATAGTCATTCTCTGGTGTTATTCCTTGCGCAGCTAATTCTTCTAACTCTTTTTCATAAGTAATGCGTTTTGCTTTCTTTTCCTGATGAAAATCTAACGACTTTTCCACTTTGTAGATTAACCCATTAAGTTTTTCTTCAAGAAAATCATCGTTAGGAATCTCACAATAAGAACCATCTTTTTTCGCGGATATTATGTTATTCATTAAAGGGTTCTCACTAGAAATTATAAAATAAGATTCATTTGCAGGAAATAAAATGTCAAAAAATCTCTTTTTTATTGCGATAACTCTTATCAAATCGCTATAGTTGTGATATAGCATATTGTCGCTAATATTGATTATACTGTATAAACTCATATTTAAAGAATTGAAAGTGTCACGACTGCCGAAGCCTACGCCGTTAGGCCGTTAGTATGGTGCAAAGGTACGATTAAGTGGGAGAAATACCAAATAAATTTGAGTATTTCCGAGCAAGAGTACCTAAACGAAGTTAAAATTACAAAAAATAGATGATATACGCAAGCAAATCAGGAAGAATTTACAGAAACACTTCCGTACCATTCAACTCAAAGATGAGATTGATACGAATGGTACGAATTTGCCGCGAAGCAATTCTTGAAACGGTACGAAAAAAGGCAGAGTACAAGTGTGTACTTGTATCTGCCTTTTGTATTATATTCAACTCGAGTTATATGTCTCCACTTTTTGGTAACGGTAACGGTAACGCTTCGCAAAGTTCATTTCTTACGCCAAGACCAGTTCGAAGATGTCCTTTTGGTCGGTATCCTTTATCTTGCCCTTATCCTTGTATTTATGCAAGAGCATTCTTGGTTTCGATGTGTAGCTCGCAGCGTTACCGTTACCTTTTTCTGGATAACATAGTGTGTGTGATTCGAAAATGCCGTGTGTAAGCAAAATGGGCAAAAATGCTTACAAATTGTAAGTTGAAGTTTCCGCAAGATTTTGCTCCAACTAGGAGTTCTGATAGGTGAAAATATGGGGAATTGAAGGGCTTTTTGGGGAGTTGATGAAAATTCGTGGGACTTTTGGGTTGAGTTCGTGGGACTTTTGGGTCAAGTTCGTGGGAGTTTTACCCGAAAAAGACCACGAAAAAAGGGCAAAAATCGGCAGAAAATGTGGCGTTTTTCAGGGGCGGAAAAATCAAAATGTTGGCTATCAAGTAGATACTAAACTCGCGAGAATGGCGTTATTTTCGGGCAAGTTTCCGAAGAATGATTTTCTTTGATTCTGAAGGGGGTATGAAAATACGGATTGTAAGCGAAACAAGCGTTTTTGCTTACAGTCCGTATAAATCAATGAGCACGGTGAACCTCTCCGTCGGCATTCTTGCCAAGAACGTAGTCAACACAACCAGTTTTCTTGTTCATTATTTAAAAGTTTACGCATGTATTGTAACTTTTATGTTGATTGCTTGTGAAATCAAATGTTTATTTGTACCTTTGCGGACGCAAAAGGATTTCTACCGCACGATACGGAATGTTAACCTTCCAATTGCAAAGTTAAGTCTTAGATGTTCCCTAAAAGGGTACACCTGACTTTTTTTTGCGGAAAATTCCAAACATACTTTGACAGAGTATGACAAAATGGAAGATTTAACATCTGTCAACAAATGAAAGCTGCTCCGGATCTTTTTGCAAGTTTTCATTTTTTGTATTAGACTTGCAGTTTGAAAAGAACTTGCTATAAATGTAAGGTGATAAGTTTTATATTATGAAGAAATCAATAATAATGATGTTCTGCCTGCTAATGTCATCAGTCGTTGATGCACAGGTAAATAAGGTTTATGACGAAACGGTTGAGCCAATGGTGCAAATTGACCAAGCGGTGGATAAGGCAAAGGTATCTGGCAGATTTGTGATTTGTCAAGTAGGAGGCAATTGGTGTCCATGGTGTTTACGATTGGCTGATTTTGTCATGAACGATTCTGAAATCAATAGCATTATTGAACAGAACTTCGTTTATATTCATGTTAACTATCCGCGAAAAAGTGCAACAAAGGCACTCATGAATCGGTTAAAGAATGCAGGTCGTTTCGGTTATCCTGCGCTCGTTGTGATGAACGACAAGGGTGAAGTTATCCATATACAAGATAGCAGTTTTCTTGAAGAAAACGAAGGATACAATCGTGAGAAGGTGTTGCGTTTTTTGAGAGGATGGACGCCTTCGGCAGTTAATCAATAAGCAAAGATTGAAATGGACAAGCTGATGCCTTCATGGATGAAATCGGCGACGATCGCTGCTTTGGTGACATGGCAGAAGGAGTGTTCGTAAGAGGACATTAATCATAGGTTGTATAAGATATATTTAGAATAAAAATGAAAAAACTGTTGCTAGTTCTCCTTCTTTTGTTGTCAGTGCAATGCTTTGCCCAAAAAGGTTTTGTGCGTGGTGGCGACATCAGTTGGATTACGGAAACTGAAGATAACGGCAAATGGCAGTATGTTGACACACTTGGTAGTCCGATAGAACCATACGCCTTGTTGAAACAACTTGACATGAACGCCATCCGTCTGCGTGTGTGGGTCAATCCAAAACCGTCACGAAATGGGAAAACTTACAACGACATTGCAGATGTAGTATGTAAGGCTGTGCGTGCTAGGCAAGCTGGCATGCAGGTAATGATAGACTTCCATTACAGCAATTGGTGGGCAGATCCGGGAAAACAGGTTGCACCAAAAGAGTGGACTAATGCTGCAAGTAAGCAATCTGATTCGATTAGTGTGATGTGTGATAGCGTCCGACAACATACAATGGCAACGCTTATCGCGTTGAAAAAAGCAGGAGTTACTCCTCGCTGGGTTCAGATAGGCAATGAGATTCCTAACGGTTTCATGCATCCTTATGGCATGCCTAATAGGCGCCCTGAGTGGTTTGCTATGCTTTTCAAGGCTGGGTATGATGCGGCTAAGGAAGTGTTTCCAAATACTATTTGCATCTGTCATATAGATAACGGTTATAATCTCGGACGCACTACACGTATTTTAGACATTCTACGTCGTTATAATGTGCCGTTTGACATGCTAGGATGGTCGCTCTATCCGGCGATGAACTGGGTAACGGGAGAAGTTGATAAGAATTGGCAGAAGAAGTGTGACCAATGTATTTCCAATGCCGACGCCATCTATGAAATGTATGGTAAGGAATCAATGCTCGTTGAGGTCGGTATGCCTGACATGGATGAAAACATTGGTGCTGACTGCATTCGTTATCTTATAGACAATGCAGGAAAACATCTGCGTGGTTTGATTTGGTGGGAGCCTCTCACTACACCAGACACAAACTATCGCATGGGCGCAATGAAGAAATACGGAGACAATCAATGCGGGCCAAACAAGGCGTTGAAAGCATTTAAGGTGGACTCTACAAAATAGAATCCACCTTATTTTTGTGTTCTGTAAAAACAATTTTAAAATGTTTACTGTTCTGGCACAACAGCTGTGAACTGAATTTCCTCATCGCTGTCGTTGATGAGGCTGTGACTGTCGCCCTTTTTGCAGTAGTGGCACTGACCCTCGTTAAGTTCGAGCATCTCACCATTGTAGAGCACATGCGCATTTCCTTTTGTGAGGAAGATAATCTCGCTGCTTGTGTCATGAGTGTGAAGACCAATAGAAGCACCTGGCTGAAGACGAGCTGTGAAGATGCGGTTAGTGCCGTCAAAGAACATGTGTGCTTCCATGCTCTTCTCACCACCCTTGAAATTAGGAAAACTCTGTTCCTCAATTTTGTTGAAATCTAAGATCATGATATTTGAATTATCAATTAATAATTATTAAAATCTCGCTGATATGAGTTGCTCTTACCAAAGTTTAAGACGCTTTTCTGGAGCAATGTACATTCCGTCGCCTTCCTTTACACCGAATGCATCGTAGAATGCATCAATATGGCGGAGAGCGTCGTTCACGCGAATGAAACCGATAGAGTGAACATCATTCTTTTGCAGATATTTTAGACCCTGTTCTGTCCAGTTACCAGCCCATACACCGGCATACGAGAGGAAGAAGCGCTGCATAGGAGTGAAACCATCAGCCTCAGCAAGTGGGTTTTCCTTCATTGCAATGTTGAGAGCTTCCATGGCAACCATGAGACCACCGTGGTCAGCAAGGTTCTCACCGTTTGTCATCTTGCCGTTGCTCTTCAAGCCAGGGAGAACATCAACTGTGTCGAAGTAGCTTGCATAGAAGTCAGCCTTCTTCTGGAATGCCTCACGGTCGGACTTCTGCCACCAAGCGCTCATGTTGCCGTTCTTGTCGTAGAGAGAACCCTTGTCGTCGAAGCCGTGAGTCATCTCGTGACCGATAACAACACCAATGGCTCCGTAGTTTGCTGCATCATCAGCCTCTGGGTTGAAGTATGGTGGCTGGAGAATACCTGCAGGAAAACAGATTTCGTTTGTAGTTGGGTTGTAGTAAGCATTAACTGTCTGAGGAGTCATGTGCCACTCTGTTGGGTCAACCTTCTTGCCTGCTGTGCGACGGAGATAGTCCTTTGTCTTGTACTCGCTAACTGCCTGAGCATTCTCGATGAATGATTTCTTAGGATCGATAGTGATCTCTGAGATATCTTCCCACTTGTCAGGGTAACCGATCTTTACACGGAAAGTAGAAAGCTTTTGGATTGCTGCATATTTTGTAGCTGCTGACATCCAGTCCTGCTCAATGATACGAATGCCGAGAGCTTTCTGAAGGTTTGATACGAGGGTTTCCATACGCTTCTTGCTGCTCTCAGGGAAATAGCGCTCTACATACATCTTGCCAATCTGCTCACCGAAAGCACCGTTTACCTGAGCAAGGCAACGCTGCCAGCGTGGCTTCATCTCAGTCTTGCCTTCCATGACCTTTCCGAAGAAGTCGAAGTTGGCTTCTGTAACTTGGTCACTTAACATGGAAGCTGTACCAGAGATGAGATCCCATTCCATGTATGCGCGGAGAAGTTCGAGTGACATTGTTGGTTCATACTCATTGATCCAATCAAAATAGCGGAGATTGCCGACGATGACTTCTTGCATGCAGTCGTCAGACACGCCACGACGCTTCATTGACGCAGTAATATCCACATTAGGCCACTTCTCCTTGAACTCCTTCATGGTCATCTTGTTGTAGAGTTTCTCTACATCGCGACGCTCTGTCTGAGTCATGGAATGGTCGGCAATGAGCATTTCTAGATCATAAACGAGTTGAGCTTTCTTCTTGCCATTCTTGATACCGTAAATGCCGAACATGCGCTCCATGTGCTTCTTGAACTTTGCGCGAATGTCTTTTGCCTCCTTGGTCTGCTCTGTGTAGTATTCCTTCTGTCCTAGAGAAAGACCTGCACCACTAGCATGGAAGATGTTCCACTCGGAGTTCTTTGAGTCAGCACCGAATCCACCTCCATAGAGCGTGCCGTAGCTGAGGAATGGATGCTTCTCCCAGAAAGACTTGAGGTCAGCAAGTGTTTTTGCAGCCTCAATCTCCTTGATGAGTGGTTGCACAGGCTTGGTTCCTTCTGCGTTACGGCGAACAGAATCCATTGACTGCTTGTAGTAGTCGGAAATTTTCTGCTCGTTTGTGCCGAAGGCAAAGTTCTTGGTGAGGAGTTCGTTCATGAGTTCTGTGTTCTTCTTATCGTTATTGTCGCGAAGAACATCAAACATTGTGTAGCGGGAATAGGCTGCAGGACATGGATTGTTCTTCTTCCATATGCCGTTGGCAAACTGGTCGAAATTGTCCTGAGGACGAACCGAGCGATCGATATTCTCAATAGCTAAGCCCGAGTTCGACTGAGCGAAAGTAGTCGTTGTCATTGCAAAAGCAGCAACTGCTGCAAAAATTAGTTTTTTCATTGTTTGTATTTAGTTTGGCCCAGCCAATGATGGCTGGGAATAATCGTTATTTCTTTGTGATGTTACCTTCCATGTCAATGTCAATCTTGAGATCGTCCATGTCGCTGAGGGTCAGTTCACGCATCTCGCGAGCTACAGAGTTAGATGCGTCTTTTCTTGGACCCACCCCAGGTTGCTGGATGAACGAATGAATCTTTCCGTCGAGGAATTCTCCATTGCCATTGATATTTATTGTTACCACTGGTGCATAACCGCTGATGCCCGTAAGATTCATTCCGTAAGGCGTTGCGAAGTTGCCTAGGCTGTAGGCAATGAAGCGACCTTTATACACTTCCACGGCACGAGTCACATGAGGACCGTGACCGTAAACCACATCAGCGCCTGCGTCTATGGCGATATGGGCAAATTCACGCAGATTACCACGATCTTCACCAAGGAAAGTCTCATGACCAGTACGAGGAATGTGGCGTTTGTCCTTGCCTTCAGCACCACCGTGCATTGATACGATGATCAATTCTGCACCTGCCTTCTTTGCGTCTGCGATGGTCTTGCGTAGAACATCGTATTCTGTGTTACGCATAGAGTAACTGTTCTGTCCGAACGCCATGCATCCAATCTTCTTGCCCGCGCGTTCAATAATTTTGAACGGTGTATGTCCCTTGAAACCAGAATAAGCGATGCCAAGACTGTCAAGTGTTCTCTCTGTGTCAGCTGCACCCGTCGGACCGAAGTCGTTCGCGTGATTGTTTGCTATGCCAAGATAGTCGTAACCAGCATCTTTAAGATTGCCTGTGAGTCGTGTCGGAGTGCGAAAAGCATAGGAGTTTGGTCCGTTGCCTTTAGTGCATTTCCCTCCGTCAGAGAGCGCACCTTCCTGGTTGCCAACAGCAATGTCTGCATTAACGAGAAGTTCCTTTACATCGTCAAACACATTCTTAGCGTCGTTTGCAGGAATGCGTGGAGTAGGATATGAAGTACCTATCATAACATCGCCTGTTAGTGCGAGCGAAATTACCTGTTGCGCATTCTGTTCTTTGGTTGCCTCGTTGTGAGCAGTGTCAAGAGGCAATCCCACTGAGTCAGAAGGAACTATCGTGTCGTTCGATGTCGTGAACAAACTCTCAAACTTGCCATTTGAACTGTGGCACGAAGCACATCCAAGCGTCAGCATGCCTACAATGCTGTAAAGAGAAAGTAGTCGTGTCATATTTGTTTTTTGATTTTTTTCCAATTTTAAGCGCACAAAATTACAATTTTGTAATGTATTTTCCAAACAAAATCCGCGATAATGTCGAATAAACATCAAATGATGACAATTGTCAAATTTATCTTGCATTTCACAAAATAACCGCGAGAATCCTTCCCTAATTCCCCGAAAAAAACTAACTTTGCAGCGCTTTTGACGAGAATACTGTCACAAAGCACCCAAACGGAGATCCGCTAGCTCAGTAGGTAGAGCACAACACTTTTAATGTTGGGGTCTTGGGTTCGAACCCCAAGCGGATCACATTCAAAACTGCACCTATTCCCACCGACTATCAGTTTGTTAATGACTAAATGACTGATAATCAGTGGGATTTTTAATTTCCTAATACAGAAAGACTGCCCATAAACTCTACTGATTTTTACCGTCTATTATAAACAAGGTAAGTTTTTTGATATCTCCGTCTGCTTTATTGTTTGTGTTTGTCCTAGTTCTTAATCACTTAACGGCTTGGTTGTTTTACTACCTTTATCGTTGCTACATAATTTGGAGAAACTATGCTAATCGTTTGAGCAGTTTGATGAGTACCTTGTAGATGTTGTTTATTGTGGCTATTTCCACACGCTCCTTTGTGGAGTGAGGCTCGATGATGCGTGGACCAATGCAGGCAATCTCAATACCGGGGAATTTCTGTACATAATAGCCAGCTTCAAGAACGAAGTGCATGGCTACCTTACGAGGCGAGAAACCAAGGATGTCGCGGAAGGTGTTGTCTACGAGCTTCATATAGTCAGATTGTTGATTTTCCTGCCATCCGGGGGTGTTCATGACCACCTCAACATCTGCACCATAGCCTTCAAACTCATGTGTGCAGACCTTTGCCCATTCTACCATCTCCACGTCGTCAAAGCTGCGGGTGTGGCATGATGCCGTCAGGTATCCGTCCTTTGTAGTGATACGACCGATATTGTTGCTCGTCATCGGGGTATCTGGCAGCAGTTCGTGCATACGGATAACTCCACAAGGCAGATTGTCTATCATGCGGAGAATGTCTTCTGTAGAAGTGATAACGCCTCCCTCGTACGATGTCTTCTCAATGGTCATTGCAATGTCAGGCTCATCGGGATACATTATCTTTATTCGTTGGGCATGAAGTTCGATTATCTTAACGAGGTCATCTTCTTGCTCTGCATTTACAGCAACAATCGCTGTGCAGCAACCAGGGATGGAAGCATTCGCCACACCGCCGTCGATGTCAGCCACATAGAGCATCGGGCAACCAGTTTCCATGGCTGCTCTCAGCACATGACACATTTCCTTATTTGCATTTATTCTGCCCTTGTTGATGTCAACGCCCGAATGTCCGCCGAGTCCACCACTTATCTGAACCTTGTAGAAGCGGTTTACCTCCGGAACATCAAATTTGGCGATAGGCAGTCGCGCTATTTGCAAATAAGCCCCCGCAGCACCCACGGTGATGGTGTCATAATCCTCGCTGTCAAGGTTTATGACCTTCCTTCCCTTGATGAAATCCGTCTTCATGGCAGCAGCACCACTCATGCCGTCTTCTTCGTTGGTAGTGGTGAGCACTTCCAACGGACCGTGAACTATTGTGTCGTCAGCTAAAACCGCAAGTGCCATGCTAAGGCCAATGCCATTGTCGGCGCCCAACGACGTGCCGCGAGCCTTCATCCAACCGTCTTCCATGTATGCCTCAATGCCGTCTGTCAAGGGGTTGAACTCACGTGTGCCGTCACCTACGGCTACCATGTCCATGTGGTTAAGCAGCACTACAGGTTCGGCATCCTCGTGTCCAGGTGTAGCAGGTTTGCGTATTACCACACAATTCTCTTCGTCGCGACTGTATTCCAAGCCAAGCCCTTTTGCATACTGGCAAAGGAAGTCGGCCACCTTCTCTTCATGATGAGAAGGACGGGGTATGCGGTTCAGTTCGCTGAATATGCTGTAAACATTATTTTCCTTGATGTTCATGATTGGGGAATTGTTTGTTTGAATGTGTTTATTCGACTGCAAAGGTACGAATAAGTGAGAAGAATACAAAATAAACTTTTGTTTTTATTCTCGAGCGCATGTGACTTTGATGGGAATGCTGTTTAGTGTGCGGTGCGCAGCCAATTACGCATTACGCATTACCCTTCGCATGCGAAACTACTGATACTTGCATCTTACGGCTTTCGGAAGCTTTGAAACAACGAGTTCGTATGACTC
This sequence comes from Bacteroidaceae bacterium, assembly GCA_024401305.1. Lineage (GTDB taxonomy): Bacteria > Bacteroidota > Bacteroidia > Bacteroidales > Bacteroidaceae > Prevotella. Next base: position 38,745 of record JAKSLI010000005.1, read on the forward strand.
CTTAATCCAAGCAGTTACGAGTTCTTCATCGAGCATTTCATAGTAAACATCGCTCCAATGCTTCTTGTTCCAATGCCACGCAGGAGTAACAGCGGAATACTGTTCACGAAGTTCCTCATTCCTGTCGGGGGTGAGTTTCAGGGCAAACCTTGGTTCGCTGTCCTTCATGTCCTGCTGATCACTGCCAAGCCATAGGCACAGGAATATCTTGCCTTCTATGCGGAAGGTTATGATGTCGTCGCCAAACGGCTGGTCTTCGGTCACACCATTGATGGAAAGTGCGTATTCTCTTACTTGTTCAATGTCCATTTTAATTATGCTTTTGTGTACAAGTTTTCAGGTTTAGTTTGTTATTCTCATTCGTTCCCATAAACAAGAAGGGAGTAATCTCCAAAAGAAGCAGACTATTTTGTATTTCCAATCGATTGTTGCCTTGCGTTTGCCTGCAAGAACAGCTCTCAGAATGTGTTTTACAGCATACTCGGTTGCCATCTGCAATGGGAAGTTGCTGCCAGCGATGAAGTCTGTTTCCACGAAACCAGGGCGAATGTCTGTGAACTTTATGTCCAGCTTCTGCATGTGTGCCAACTGTGCAAGGGCTTCGATGTAAATCCAATCGAAGCGTTTCGTTGCGGAATATGAAGGTGCAGCGCCAAGGCCTTTGGTTCCTGCAACACTTGATATGACTGCTATGCGTCCGCTCTTGCCAGTTGTCTTATAATAGTTAAAGGCTGTGTCAATCATTTGCGTGAAACCATAGGTGTTGGTTAGAACCGTTTGTTTCTCTATCTCAACATTCAAAGCTTCGTTCTGTTTTCCGTAGCCAGAACTATGGAAATACAAGTCCATACCTCCCATTTCACTGATGAGTTCAAGAAGGAGCGAAGGCGCATTGTCTGCGATTACATCTATCACCTTAGTGTGAACCATTTCCGGTGCAAGAGCCTTTATTTTCTCCAATTCCTCACTTCTGCGTCCAGCTACACCGATTGTGTAACCATCTTTTAAAAGTCCCAATGCCACACCCTTGCCAAGGCCTGATGTGGCTCCCATTATGATAGCTCGTTTGTTCATGTTATTTCTTACTATTAATCTTCTTAAAAACAGAAGCCGCTATGCTTCCCGATAAATTATGCCATGTGGAAAAGATGGCTCCTGGTACAGCTGCGAGCGGGAACATCGCAAAGTGTGTGGCGGCAAGCGATGTTGCAAGACCTGAGTTCTGCATGCCAACCTCGATGGATATGGCTGTTCGCTTATCGTGCGGCATACTTAATAACCTGCCTGCTGCATAGCCAAGAGTCAGTCCTAACACGTTGTGAAGGATGACGGCAACTCCCACCAAAAGACTGCATGAGAGGATGTTTGTGGAGTTGTGAGATACTATAATGCCGATGATGGCGGCAATGGCAAGTGTGGAAATCATAGGTAATAGTGGAGTCACTTTCTCCGTGAACTTACCCAAGTATTTGTTTACAACCAAGCCTAAAACAATTGGAACGATAACTACTTGCACTATGCTCAGGAACATTCCTATCATGTCAACGGCAACTTCTTTGCCAGCAAGAAGATATACGAGCGCAGGAGTGACGAAAGGAGCGAGTAGGGTAGAGACACCTGTCATGGCAACGCTGAGCGCAATGTCGCCTTGTGCAAGATAACAGATGACATTGCTTGCTGTACCTCCTGGACAACAACCTACAAGAATTACTCCAAGGGCAAGTTCAGTGGGAAGCTGTAGCAATTTGCACAATAGCCAAGCTACCAAGGGCATGACGATAAACTGTGCCAACTCTCCTATGAATATGTCTTTGGGACGCATCAGCACCGGTCTGAAATCGCTGGGTTTTAAGGTTAATCCCATGCCAAACATGACAACGCCAAGCATTGGTGTGATGCTTGATGTGCTTATCCAGTTGAAGGAACTGGGTAGGAATAGCGCCAATGCCGTTACCAATACCACAACAATAGTGATGTTGGATGCTATGAATGATGATATTTTATAGAGTTGTTGCATACATTTATTATATAGTAAGCCCTATGCCGGCATCGTAAGCTTACTGATAAAAAAGAAACCCTCAACTTCTTGAATTTCAAGACTTTGAGGGATTTCTTCTGAGGTGCGTTGCGGAGTCGAACCGCACTAACTGGTTTTGCAGACCAGGGACTAAACCGCTCATCCAACGCACCATTGTTTGGTTTAGCGGGTGCAAAGGTACTAAAAAGTTTAAAGTTTAGGCTTTAAAGTTCAAAGTATTTGCTGATGTGCGGCGTTTTGTTGATGTTTGTCAGTGTATTATTTTGGGAATATCCGCAGATTCAACCTAATTCACGCAGATAATTTGTTTTAATAACGAACACGAATCTCTCGAATCTCACTAATCTAAATGAGCACATCTGAATTCGTGCAATTCGTGTTCAAAATAAAAAACATAAAGAGTAATTTGTGTTTATAACATCTATGCCTATTGGTTTGTATATGAATAAATAGTGTTTCGCTGAGGCTTTACTCCCTTCTTTTTGAAGAGTTCTGCTACTGTTACGAATTGGTAGCCTTGCTTCTTCAATTCAGGAATAATTAGGTCGATGGCTTCAACGGTATTCTTATTGCCTTCCATATCGTGCAGAAGTACAATCATTCCGTCCTTTGCCTCCTTCACGATCTTCTCGTAGCGCTGTGTGCTGGTGACACTTGGCTCCCAATCGTTGCAGCCTATGCCGCAGATGAACGGAAGTTCTATTGCGTCATACATGCTTTGGCTTACATTAATATATGGAGGACGGAAGAACTGAGGATTACGACCAGTATATTTCTTTACGAGATTGGAAGTATAACTGATTTCCGATTGCAGACTGTCCTTGCTCACTTTGTCAAGGTTATTTGCGTGGGTGCGAGAGTGGTTTTCCACATCACATCCCATCTTTGTTGCGCGTACCATGGCAGCTGCTGTCTGCTCGTTGATATTGTTGCCAATGACAAAGAAGGAGCCCGTTACATTATGCTTCTCCAGAACATCGAGCATTTGCATGGTCGTGGTAAGGTTTGGACCATCGTCGAAACTTAGCGAGATGAGTTTCTTTGCTCCTTCGCGATTCAGGAAATCAAGGGCATGGTTGATGGTTTGAATCTTATGCTCGGCAGGAGGAAACCCGTGTGTACCATCCTTTATGATGTGGAATTCAGGCGAATTGAAGGCTTTGTCGGCTCGTTCCATGGAGTTGAATCCCGTTACGCTATCCTTGTCGCCATAGATTATTGTCACCGGACCCTTGTATTTCTTCACATCCTCATAGACATCGTATGAAAGGAGCTTGTCGTAATATACATGGCTGATGTTCAAGCCCATAACATCGTAGCTTTCAGCATGATGCGCCTCTTTAGGATGAATGTTCCTTGCGTGGTCAGGGATGAGTAGGGCAGGGTAGATGAGAATCAAACCGGCTATCTTCTTAGGATTGGCAGCTGCCGTGATTGAAGAAACGAGACCTCCCTGGCTATATCCCATGAGATAAATCCTTTTCTTGTCAACCCACTTCATCTTGCTGACGACTTTCATGACAGCTTCCGCATCAGCCTGTTCGGTGAACACGGACATCTCCGTCGATTTTCCTTCGCTCTTGCTAACCTTGCCACCGCCACAGAAATCGAAGAGCACGCATCCGTAACCGCTCTTTGCCAGAGCCTTTGCGTAAGGTTCCGGTTCGCCGTACGAAGAGTTGTAGCCATGGCAATGTATTACCATTGGCACCTTCTTGTCGTCGGCTGTCTTTGGGCGGTATATTCTGCCGAATATTCTTAAACCGTCACGAGAGCAGACCAAGTCTTCTTCCGTATAGTCAACGAAATCCTTGTAGTTGGTAACTGTGGAATAATCCAACACCTCATGCTGGGCAATTGCCGATACGGAGCCGAGAAGCAGGTAACTGCAGAGAAAGAGGAATTGTTTCATGGATAAATGTGAGTTTAGGGTTATGGATTAGAGCCGATATTCTTAGTATTCGAGGATGAGGCTTTGGCGTGGCTTGAGCTTGAAGTCTTCCGATATGTTGTATTTTCTGCCAGATGTCACGTCCTTTGCAACTGTTCCTGACGGTACGGCTTCAGCGTATCGCTTTGCCTGGAAAGTGGCTTCGCTCTTCGTGCCGTTGAGAACCACGAGCACGCTCTTGCCGTTGTAGTGGCGGTTTATTACATAAACGCCGTCAACAGGACACCATTGCGTCTGCTTTCCCTTGATGATGACATCGTTGCCCTGACGCCAGTGGAGAAGCTTTGAGACCCAACGGAACATGGCTTTCTCCGATTGCGTCATGCCTTCCTGCGTGAAAGCATTCTTCGTGTCGCCTGCCCATCCGCCTGGGAAATCGTTGCGGACATAGCCGTCCGTGATCTCCTTCGTGCCGTTCATGAGAATCTCCGTGCCGTAGTAGAGCTGAGGGATTCGCTTTATGGTGAGCAATACGGAGAGCGCCTGCTTGAGAGCGAGAGTGTCCTTCGTCTTGCCGAGGAAACGGTCGGTGTCGTGATTGTCGAGGAAAGCCATCACCGACGATGGGTTAGGGTAGAGGTAGTCATACACGAGGTTGTTGTAGATCTTGTTGAAACCGTTCCACCAAGCGTCAGTCTCCTCGTATTTCGTAGCAGCGCCAATCTTCTCGTAGAAGGCGAAGTCCATCACCGTAGGGAGGTTGGAGTTTATGAGCTGCTGCGTATTGGTCTCCTTGCGAGCTTCCACGCGGTTGCTGCTGTCCTTCACGAAGTCCTTCTGCCAAGCCGCAGTATAGGCAGGTTCAGTGACCCATGTCTCGCCAACGACATTGTAGTTTGGATATTCCTCGAGAAGTTCCTTCATCCATCTTGCCATGCCTTCCTTGAAAGCGTAAGGGTAAGTGTCCATGCGAATGCCGTCTATACCAACGGTCTCTATCCACCAGAAGGAGTTCTGGATAAGGTAACGCATCACATGAGGGTTGCGCTGGTTGAGGTCAGGCATCGAAGGCACGAACCAGCCTTCGGTAGTTTCCTTGAGGTCAATCTTTGAAGCGTATGGGTCGAGTACAGGAGTCAGCTTGTAGTTCGTCTGTACATACTGCTCGTTTGTAGGGGGAGTTGCCATAACCGACTGACCTTCAGGATTCTTCTGCTCGCTTGCGTTTTCCTTGTTTGTAGCTTGAGCCTCTGGGGAAAGCCATTCAGGGGTGTTGAACCAATCGTCAGAAGGCATGTCGGCTACCCAAGGGTGGTCGAAGCCGCAATGGTTGAATATCATGTCCATGACTATCTTGAGGCCTTTCTGGTGCGCCTCGTCGCAAAGCTGGCGATACTGTTCGTTCGTGCCGAAGAAAGGATCCACGCGGTAGTAGTCGGTAGTGGCGTAGCCGTGGTAAGTGCTTTGTTCGCCCGCATCAGGAGAGTTGTTCTCGAGGACGGGAGTAAACCATAGGGCGGTCACGCCGAGCTTGTTGAAATAGTCAAGGTTCTGGCGTATTCCTTCGAGGTTGCCGCCGTGGCGAAGTGAAGGCTTTGTGCGGTCGATGCGGCGTTTGTCAGAAGCTGACGCTTCAGACACAGGGGCTTTCTTTTTTGACTTTGCCTTTGCTGTTGTGGCTGTTAGTGGGGCAGAGGCAAAACGGTCGGGCATGAGCATGTAGAGCACATCGGCGTTGGTGAATCCCTTGCGGTCCTTGCCCGCCATTTCGCGCTCCTTGAGTTCATACTTCTGCTTGACGGTCTTCTTGCCGATCTTGAAGCTTAGCGTCATCTCGCCGGCTTTCGCATTGGCGATGTCGAGGTAAACGAGGAGATAGTTGGGCGATTTCAGTCGCACCACATCCTCTATCCTCACGCCCTCATAGTCGGTAGTGACCTCGGCATTCCTGATGCCTTCGCCATAAACCATGAGTTGGAGTTTCGGGTTCTTCATTCCGACATACCAGTTGGTAGGGTCGATACGGTAAGCAAAAGAATTCTGCCACATAATACAGAACAGAAAGATTAGGGTTAGTATTCGTTTCATTGTTGAGTTTTTTTGTTTTGCGTGCAAAGTTAAAGTTTTTTGTTGAAATAGAGAAAAAAACTTCGAGAATAGTTCAGTAAATCTTTGCTATCGTTTGCGAAACATGAATTACGAAGGGAAAACGGTAAGTTTGTTTTCGAGGCGATTTATAGAAATTTGCAGATGGTTTTGACATCGATGACTATGCTGACAATGTGGCACGCGAAATCCGCAACGCTCTCAAGGGCCTCGTAGAGGGTTCGTATGCTTTTTTGCACAAAGGGGTCTGACCCTCCCCCCTGAGGGGGCGAACGGGAGAGCGGAGTAACATCTCCAATCGGGGGAGTAGTATGACTCGTTCGCTGAGAAATTATCTAGAAAAAAGAAAAGAGTGCTTCCGATGATTATGTCGGAAGCACTCTTTGTATTAACTAATAAAACAGTGTGTCTATGGATGAGCCATTCAAAGGGTGAACCTTTGACGGCTCAGTTTATAATTAGACGATACCCTGAGCCATCATAGCTTTAGCAACCTTCATGAAGCCTGCTACGTTAGCACCCTTCACGTAGTTTACATAGCCGTCAGCCTCTGTACCGTACTTAACACAGTTCTCGTGGATGTTCTCCATGATCCAGAGGAGCTTAGCGTCAACTTCTTCAGAAGTCCAGTTGAGACGCTGTGAGTTCTGAGCCATTTCGAGACCTGATACTGATACACCACCAGCGTTAGAAGCCTTACCTGGAGAGTAGAGGATCTTAGCGTCCTGGAATACCTTGATAGCCTCTGGACGTGTAGGCATGTTAGCACCCTCAGCAACAGCGATAACACCGTTAGCTACGAGAGCCTTAGCAGCCTCCTCGTTGATCTCGTTCTGAGTAGCACATGGGAGAGCGATCTGACAACCCTTCTCGAACCAAGGCTTAGCACCCTCAACGTACTTAGCGTTTGGATACTTCTCAACGTACTCGCGGATACGACCACGCTCAACGTTCTTGAGCTCCATGATGTAGTCGAGCTTAGCGCGATCGATACCTTCTGGATCGTAGATGTAACCGTCAGAGTCAGACATTGTCATTGGAGTACCACCGAGCTGGAGAACCTTCTCTGCAGCGTACTGAGCAACGTTACCAGCACCTGAGATGAGAACCTTCTTGCCTGCAACTGTATCATTCTTAGTGTTGAGCATAGCGCGGAGGAAGTAAACTGTACCGTAACCTGTAGCTTCAGGACGGATGAGTGAACCACCGAACTCAAGACCCTTACCAGTGAGTACGCCTTCGAACTGACGAGTGTACTTCTTGTAAGCACCGAACATGTAACCTACCTCGCGGCCACCTACGCCGATGTCACCAGCAGGAACGTCGCAGTCAGCGCCGATGTGACGATAGAGCTCGAGCATGAATGCCTGGCAGAAACGCATAACCTCAGCGTTAGACTTGCCGCGTGGAGAGAAGTCTGAACCACCCTTAGCACCACCCATAGCGAGAGTAGTAAGAGAGTTCTTGAAAGTCTGCTCGAAAGCAAGGAACTTGAGGATAGAAAGGTTTACTGACTTATGGAAACGGATACCTCCCTTGTAAGGGCCGATAGCGTTGTTGTGCTGGATACGGTAACCCATGTTGTTCTGGATCTGACCCTTGTCGTCCATCCAAGAAACACGGAACTGATATACGCGATCTGGAATACAGAGGCGCTCGATGAGGTTAACTGCGTCAAACTCAGGGTGCTTGTTGTACTCCTCTTCGATAGTACCGAGAACTTCTTCTACTGCCTGGATGTACTCAGGCTCATTTGGGAATCTCTGCTTGAGATTCTCGAGAACTTTCTGTGCGTTCATTTCTTTATTAGTTTTTAGTTTGTTGGTTATAAATTCAGTTTGATATATATTGGAAGTTTTTGTGTCTTTTTTGTCGGTTTTTACCGTTTGCGAGTGCAAAATTACTACTTTTCTGCACAAAAAAGTGACAAAACGTCAGTTTTTTGTAATATTTACTTACTTTTTGCTATATATCAATATTGAGTAATGACTTATGAGTAATGACTTACTACTGAACGCTCTTTAGCAAATTGACGGCATCGCTTACGGTTGACACATTATTAATAATAAACATTCGCTTGCCCTTTTGCTGTATTTCGCATCGTTGCACATTCTGCATCACGAAATTCAGTATTGACGTGAAAGCCGAAGACTGGTAGAACGGGCTATTGTCGTTTGCAACGAACTGCATTCGCATCTGGTTGTTCTTCAGTATGAGTTTCTCGCATCCGAAATGCTTGCCCAACCTGCGAAGCGGCACGACGAGCAGAAGTTCCTCGGCTTCATGAGGCAACTTTCCGAAGCGGTCTTCAAGTCGCTTGCGGTAGTTGTCAAGGTCATTGTCGGTCTTTAGCTGGTCGAGTTCGCGATAGAGCAACATTCTTTCGGCAGAACCAGGCACATATAGCTCAGGGAAGAACATCTCGAAGTCGCTTTCGATGGTGCAATCGTCAACGAAATCCTCGCCTTTCACATCGCCCTTTGCCTTCAGTTCCTCAGCAAACATGTCGCTGAACTCATCGTTCTTGAGTTCATTGACGGCTTGGTTCAGTATCTTCTGGTAAGTTTCATATCCGAGATCTTCCATGAAGCCGCTCTGCTCCGCGCCGAGAAGGTTGCCGGCACCACGAATGTCGAGGTCCTGCATAGAGAGATTGAAACCGCTGCCGAGGTCGGAGAATGTCTCAAGAGCCTCAAGACGACGGCGGGCATCTACGTTGAGCGCGGCGAGTGGAGGTGCCATGAGATAGCAGAACGCCTTCTTGTTGCTTCGTCCCACGCGACCACGCATCTGGTGGAGGTCGGAAAGTCCGAAATGGTTTGCGCCATCTATGATGATTGTATTGGCGTTGCCTACGTCAATTCCGTTCTCGACGATTGTGGTTGAAACGAGCACATCATAGTCGTAATTGATGAAGCCAAGGATGATGTTCTCCAATTCCACAGGACTCATCTGTCCGTGACCAATGGCTACGCGGCAGTCAGGAATGTACTTCTCGATGAGAATCTTTATTTCGTCGAGACGGTTGATGCGGTTGCATACGAAATAGACCTGACCGTTTCGAGACATCTCATAGTTGATGGCATCAACGATAATGTCCTTGTCGAACGTATGTATCTCTGTAGCTACAGGATAACGGTTAGGCGGTGGCGTCTGTATGATGCTCATGTCGCGAGCGCCCATGAGAGAGAACTGAAGTGTACGCGGAATAGGAGTTGCCGACATGGTGAGCGTGTCGATGTTCACCTTCAGCTGCTTGAGCTTCTCCTTTGTTGACACGCCAAACTTCTGCTCCTCGTCGATGATGAGAAGCCCCAAGTCCTTGAACTTGACGGTTTTAGAGATAAGCTTATGGGTGCCGATGATGATGTCAATCTTGCCTTCAGCAAGTTCAGCGAGAATCTCCTTCGTCTGCTTTGCCGAACGCGCACGAGAAAGATATTCCACCTTTACCGGCATGTCCTTCATTCTGTGGGCAAACGACTGGTAATGCTGGTAGGCAAGAACCGTAGTAGGCACGAGAACGGCTGTCTGCTTGCCGTCGGTAGCCGCCTTGAAAGCAGCACGCATGGCAACTTCCGTCTTTCCGAAACCGACATCTCCGCAGACGAGACGATCCATTGGCTTGGAGCTCTCCATGTCTGCCTTAACGTCGTTGGTGGCCTTGAGCTGGTCAGGGGTATCCTCGTAAAGGAACGACGCCTCGAGTTCGTGTTGCAGATAACCGTCAGGACTGAAGGCAAAGCCCTTCTTGTGGCGGCGGGCAGCATAGAGCTTGATGAGGTCGCGGGCAATGTCCTTGATGCGCTTCTTCGCCTTCTCCTTGAGTCTGTCCCAAGCTCCTGTGCCAAGCGTGCTGAGGCGTGGAGGTTGCTCGGAATCGCCACGCTTGTATTTCGATATCTTGTAAAGGCTATGGATGCTGACATCCACCTTGTCGTTATGCTGATAAACGATGCGGATGACCTCCTTGTAGCTGTCGCCTTGAGGTATGCGCACAAGTCCTGCGAACTTTCCGATGCCAAGGTCAACATGTATTACATAATCGCCAACCTCCATCTCCTGCAGTTCCTTCATGGTCATCGCCACCTTGCCTCGGCGGGCGGTATCTGACTTGAGGTTGTATTTGTGGAAACGGTCGAAGATTTGGTGGTCGGTGAAGACGCAAAGTTTCGCGGAAGTGTCGATGAAGCCAGCGTGAACGGTCTTGTCGATAGGGATGAACTGGATGCCTTCGTCGAACGATTCCAGAATCTCCTTCAAGCGCTCTTGCTGCTTCGCGCTATCGGCAAGGATGTACAATTTATAGCCGGCTTCCTTGTATTTCCTGAGCTCGGAATGGAGAAGGTCGAAGTTCTTGTGGAAAATAGGCTGCGGAGTTATGTTTGCCTTCAGTTTCTTGTGACCTTTGAGAGCCTTGCTTTGCGGTATGTTGCCGAATTCGAAGATGCGTAAATCGTTGGCAATATTCATGAAAACCGATGGCTGTGTGAGGGTTTGCGCGGCGCTCATCTCCTTCATTATTTCCTCTCGTTCCATCTCTGTGGCTGTTTCGAGACGCTCGCTGAGAGCCTTGTCGGCAAAGCCTTCCTGATAGACGGCTGCGATGGAATCGTGAACATACTGGATGTTCTTCGTGACAATGATGGAATCTTGCGGAAAGAAAGTGAGCAGATTGATTTTCTCCGTCTTTATCTCGGATATTTCCGGTACTATTTCAATCTGGTTCAGACGTTCTTTTGAAAGCTGGTTGTCCACTTCGAATGTGCGAAGGGAATCGATGTCGTCGCCGAAGAAATCTATGCGGAAAGGATATTCCGAGCTGTAAGAATAGACATCCAAAATGCTACCATGCTGCGCATACTGACCAGGCTCGTAAACATAGTCAACCTCCTTGAAGCCCAACTCGCGCAATTGCTGTGTGAGTGGGGTAATCTTTATGCTTTGGTTTACCTTGAGAACAATGGTGCGTTCATCGAGTTTCTGCTTCGAAACGACCATCTCGGCAATGGCTTCGGGGTAGGTGACGATGAGTAAGGTTGTGAGGTTATGAGGTTGTGAGGTTGTGAGGTTGGAAAGTTTTGCAAGGACTTCCGTGCGCAGAATCTCGTTGCCAGCATCCTTTTGTCCGTATTTCACCTTTCTTTTATAGGATGAAGGGAAGAAGAGCACTTGGTTTGTGCCGAGAATCTGCGTGAGGTCGTGGTAGAAATAGCCTGCCTCTTCTGCATCATTTAATATAAATAATGTGCAAAAAGTGCCGCTGTCTGCAAGCAACTGGGAAGAGAAAAGCGTGCTCCATGCCATGGCAAGTGCCGACTGGACATTGAAACCTTCCAACGAAACTCGTCTCGTTTCGTTGTCGCTGACCAGTTTTTCTAACGCCTTGGCAGCTGGGGATTTTGAATATAGTGTGATGAAATCGTTTATTTTCATGAAGATGGTTTCAGAGGGGTCAGAAACTTTTATCTGCGTTTATTCCAGTTTATTAGATAGAGCTTTGATGTCGCTCGGGTTATGGCTGTGTATAGCCATCGGTAATAATCTATGCCTACCATATCTTCCGTGACGTATCCTTGCTCAATATATACGTGCTCCCATTGTCCGCCCTGAGCCTTGTGGCATGTTGATGCGTAGGCGTATTTTATTTGCAAAGCGTTGTAATACGGGTCGTTCTTGAGGGCTTTCAGACGGTCGGCTTTCAGAGGGATTTCCTCTTCATACTCCTTCATTATCATATTATAGAGATATTGCTGCTGGTCGTAGGTCAGAGAAGGTGATTCCGATTGCAGGGTGTTCTTTATGACGGTACACGTCATTTCGTAATTGTCATAATCAGGAAATTCCAATGTGCAGTCGCAGAAAGTGAAATCGCAATATTCAATTTCGTTCCGGATTTTTTTTACTCGTGCACGATCGCCGTTGGCTATGAATGGCATCGGGGCTGATTTGTCGCGCTCTGTCCAGTAGTAATTGTTCTTTACGATGGTTATCATGTCATCGTACTCAAGATCATCTTCGCACTCTTTGCATTGTTGGCGAATACCGTTGTTGTAGCGAACCGCCATCTTGTTGCTTCTCGTAATGACCATCGTCTCCTCGTCGCCCATGTCGTAATAGCTGTCGTCAAGAGTCTCAACAAGTTCGTTGCCTGGTAGCGATTCTATATCCGAAAAGCCCTTGAGTTTCAGTTTCGGCAAACGATAGACATTCCCCTCGGTTATCATCTTTCGAATCAATTGCGCATTATATAGAATGCCCGATTCAGATGCCTGGCGAACAACTTCATCCAGTTCTGCGGTATATGTCTTGAGATAACGGTTGCGAAGAACTTCCGGCGAAAGAGCGGGCGATTCCTCAAAGCCAACGGGCGGAAGCTGGTAACGGTCGCCGATGAGCAACATTCTGCAGGAGCCGTTATAGACGTAATTGATAAGGTCATCAAGCAAGCTGCCTGAGCCGAAGTTGAAATCGGGGTCGTAATTCGGATCGTCATCGGCAATCATGGATGCTTCGTCAATGAGAAAGAGCGTGTTGCGAGCCATGTTGTCGGCAAGTTGGAATTGTCCGCCGAGTCCCGTATATGCTTTCTGCCTGTAGATCTTGCGATGAATAGTGAAGGCTGGGGTGTCTGCATTCTGCGAGAAAACCTTTGCCGCACGACCTGTAGGAGCAAGCAGCACAACCTTCTGTCCGAGACTTTTCATAGCCTTCACAATGACAGACGCAAGCGTTGTCTTGCCTGTACCAGCGGAACCGCAGAGAATCATTGCCGAGTTCGTCTCGAAGTCGGAGGCAAACTGGCAGAAAGTGTCGATAGCATGAACCTGATCGGATGTCGGCTCATGCTCAAAGAGGGTGAGGATGCGATGGTGTAGGGCTTCGGCAATCAAGGGAATCTACAGATTTATGGATTTACTATTTCTCGATTCTTCGATTCTTCGATTCTTCGATTCTTTGATATATCGATTCTTCGATTTTTCGAATTCTCGGTTTCTCGGTTTCTCAAATTTTATGATTATCGCTTTCGTTTCATCTGTAGCACGCAAGCGCCGGCGAAGATGCCTACGACAACCGTGTTGAGCGCGAGCTTTGGAAGCAGGGTGAAGTTGGCGTTGATGAACTCGATAGCGTAATAACCTGCTACCGCGAGAATCACATAGAGGAAAACGGTCTTAAGCTGATAGTTGATTGGGAAGTATTTCTGACCTAAGAAATATGACAGAACCATACAGATGCCGTAGCCCGCAACAGCTCCCCAAGCACATGCCATATAGCTGTATTGAGGAACGAAGATGATGTTTACTGCGAGAAGTACAACGCAACCAATGATCGAGATTATCGCGCCCCAGATGGTCTTGTCTGTGAGCTTATACCAGATGGAAAGATTGAACGAGATGCCCATCATGATTTCTGCTATCATCACTATCGGCACAACCTTCAGGCCTTCCCAATAGCCTTCATCCTTAATGAGGAATTCCTTCAGAAGGTCCATATATCCCATTACCATAAGGAACGCAAGAAGCGTAAACAGGATGAAGTATTTCATCGCTTCTGAGTACATCACCTTCTGGTCCTTGTCCTTGCTTCCTGCAAACACGAACGGTTCGTATGCATAGCGGAAAGCCTGGGTTATCATAGCCATAATCATCGCTATCTTCACGCAAGCGCCATAGATGCCAAGCTGCACCTTCGCGTCGCTGCCAGGGTATATCTTGAGGAAGAACATCTTGTCGGCTGCCTGGTTGAGAATGCCCGCAACACCAAGCACGAGTATCGGCCAAGCATAACTCAACATGCTCTTAACCAAAGACTTATCAAACTTGCCCTTGAATCCGTCGCGAAGTTCCTTCCACATGAAGAAGGTAATTGCCGATGTACACATGATGTTTGCGTAGAAAGCATAACCGGCAGTTGTCTTCTTCATAGCAAGATAGAAGAGCAGATTGAGGGCAATACTGAAACCGATGAACAGCAGTTTCAACGATGCGAACTTTATTGCCTTCTTCTGATAGCGGAGATAAGCGAACAGAATTGCCTGGAAAGCATCGAGAGCAATGACGATAGCCATTACGCCAACATAAATCGGACGATCGGCATAGCCCATCCAAGTGCTTATCGGATTAAGGAAAAGGAATATGAAAAGCACGAACAAGGTGCTCGTCGTGCCCACCATTGTCAATACTGTTCGATAGACATTCTGCGGATTTTGCCCTTCCTTGTTGATAAAGCGGAAGAAGGTTGTCTCCATGCCGTATGTTAGGATGACAAAGAGCAACGCCACATACGAGTATATGTTTGTCATAATGCCATACTCGCCACTCGAACGAGGCATAGCATCAGTATGGACGATGACAAGCAGGTAGTTGAGAAAACGACCTACAATACTGCTCAAGCCGTAAATTGCTGTATCTTTTACAAGTGATTTAAGTGATGCCATTACTAAGTTGTTAAGTAATAAGTAGTAAGTAATAAGTAATAAGTATGATTACCTTTTGCAAAGAGCCTTTAGCCTTTAGCTTTTAGCCTTTACCCTCGCTCATAGAGCGAACCTTTAGCCCCTTTAGCCTCGCGACTTGTCGCGAACCGAAAGTATCTCTGCTCTTCCTTGTCTGACTACTATTGTATGTTCGAAGTGTGCCGCTGGTTTGCGGTCTTGGGTGTGAATTGCCCAACGGTCGTTTGAATTAAGGAAAATAGCGCGTTTGCCCATGGTAACCATCGGCTCGATGGCAAGGCACATTCCTTCCTGAAGAAGAATGCCCGTGTGCTTTCTGCCGTAGTTATCTACCTGTGGATCTTCGTGCATCTTCTTTCCGATGCCGTGGCCTGTGAGTTCCCTTATTATGCCGTAGCCACGCTTCTCGCAGTAATGTTGTATCGTATAGCCGATGTCGCCAAGACGAGAGCCCACAACAGCTATGTTTATTGCCTCATAGAGCGCTTCCTCGGTAGTCTTGAGCAAAGCTTTCACTTCGTCGGAAACTTCCCCTACGCAGAATGTATAGGCTGAATCGCCACAGAAACCGTTGAGGGTTGTGCCGCAGTCGATTGAGATGATATCACCTTCCTTGAGAATCTTGTTTGCAGAAGGAACCCCATGCACCACGCAATCGTTAACGGAAGTACAGATGCTGCCGGGAAATGGGGAACCGAAAGGATTCGGAAATCCCTTGAAAGTAGGAATTGCACCATGGTCGCGAATGAACTCGTCTGCTATTTTGTCAAGCTGAAGTGTGCTGACACCAGGTTTTATCCATTTCTCTAATTCAGAAAGAGTCTTACCAACCAATTGGTTAGCAAGACTCATGAGTTTTATTTCATCTTCTGTCTTAAGATAGATTTCCATTTGATATTACTCCAGATAAGTATAACCGTAAAGACCGCTCTTGTAGTTTGAGAGGAATTCCTTGCCTTCTTCAAGGGAAATCTTGCCCTGCTTCATGGATTTTGTAACCCATGTCTCAAGGCGGCGTACGAGTTTCTTTGTGTCGAACTCAACATAGTCGAGCACATCGTCAACAGTTTCGCCGTCGATTGTCTTGTCGATGTGATAGCCGTCTTTATCAACGGTGATGTGAACGGCATTCGTGTCGCCGAAGAGATTGTGCATGTCGCCAAGAATCTCCTGATAAGCTCCCACGAGGAATACGGCAAGATAGTAAGGTTCGTTCTTCTTGAGGGTATGAACTGGCAGCGATGAAGTGATCTGTCCTTCTGCTATGTAACTTGCTATTTTTCCGTCAGAGTCGCAAGTCATGTCCTGAAGAGTGGCGCGTCGTGTAGGGCGTTCGTCAAGACGATGGATTGGCATGATAGGGAAAACCTGGTCTATTGCCCAAGAGTCAGGCAATGACTGGAAGAGCGAGAAATTGCAGAAGTACTTGTCTGCCAAGAGTTTATGAACGCCGTAGAGTTCCTCAGGCAGGCGCTTGCTATGAGACGCGATGTTGCTTATCTCGCGTGTCACGCTCCAATAGAGCTTCTCAATCTGTGCGCGAGTCTTCAGGTCGATGATGCCGTATGAGAACATTCTGAGCGATTCGTCGCGGATTTCCTGAGCATCGTGCCAACTCTCGAGTGCTGATCGCTGGGAAAGATTGTCCCAAATCTCGGAAAGTTCCTTTACAAGCTGGTGGTCATCCTCAGAAGGTTCCCACGCTTCGTCCATCTCTGGCAGTTCCGCATGTTCGAGAACTTCCATTACGAGTACGGAATGGTGGGCTGAAAGTGCGCGTCCTGACTCTGTGATGATGTTAGGGTGGGGGAGTTCGTTCTTGTCGGCTGCGTTCAGGATCTGGTACATGATGTCGTTGACATACTCCTGGATTGAGTAGTTTACCGACGAACAGTTGCTTGCCGAACGAGTGCCGTCGTAGTCAACTCCAAGTCCACCTCCCGCATCAACGAACTCAATAGGGAAATTGAGCTTGCGGAGTTGCACATAGAATTGTGACGCTTCAAGGATAGCCGACTTGATATGGCGAATGTTCGTAACCTGGGAACCGATGTGGAAATGGATGAGTTTCAGGCAATCGTCAAGACCTTTGTTCTTGAGAAGTTCAAGGGCGTCGAGAAGTTCACTGGAAGTAAGTCCGAACTTGCTTGCGTCGCCGCCGCTCTCTTCCCATTTTCCGCTACCTGAAGAAGCGAGTTTGATACGGATTCCGATGTTCGGACGCACCTTGATGCGCTCTGAGATACGGGCGATGATGTTGAGTTCGTTGAGTTTCTCTGCAACAAGGAATATTCGCTTACCCATCTTTTGGGCAAGGAGAGCAAGTTCTATGAAGCTCTCGTCCTTGTAGCCGTTGCAGATAATCAGCGTGTCGTCGTTGGAATTGGCTGCAAGAACGGCGTGGAGCTCAGGCTTGCTACCTGCCTCCAAGCCGAGATTGTACTTCTTTCCGTGGGCAACAATCTCCTCAACAACCGGCTGCATCTGGTTCACCTTAATAGGGAAAACCGAGAAACATTCGCCTTTGAATCCGTATTCCTTTGCTGCCTTCTTGTAGCAAGTGGAAATGTTCTCGATACGATTGTCAATAATGTCAGGAAAGCGCAGCAGAACAGGCGCGGAGATGTCACGCAGAGACAATTCGTCCATGAGTTCACGGAGGTCAACTTCCACCCCGTCTTTCATTGGAGTTACAACAACATGTCCCTTGTCGTTTATGTTAAAGTATGATGCACCCCAGCCTTTGATGTTGTACATTTCGGCTGCGTCCTCAACTGTCCATTTCTTCATTTTTGTTGTTCGCTCTTTGAGCGAGGCTTAAGGCTTAAGGCTAAAAGCTAAAGGCACCGTCCGGATGGTAGCCTTTACCCTTTAGCCTTTAGCTTGTAGCCTCAACTTGAGATTTATCGAAAGTTGAATAGAATTAGTTTTCTGCCAACCAAGCAGAGATGTTCTTCTCGATGCGAGCAGCGATGTCTTCGTCAGTTTCTTCCTTAGTGAAAGTCTCGCCTGTGATGTGCTCGTAGAGTTCGATGTAACGGTCAGAAACGCTTTCTGCGTATTCGTCTGTGATTTCAGGAAGAACCTGTCCTGGCTCGTTCATGAAGTCGTGCTCGATAAGCCACTGGCGAACGAATTCCTTAGAGAGCTGCTTCTGTGGTTCGCCTGCCTCAAACTTCTCCTCGTAACCATCAGCATAGAAATAGCGTGAAGAGTCAGGAGTATGGATTTCGTCGATGAGGTAAACCTTGCCGTCGCGCTTGCCGAACTCGTACTTTGTGTCAACGAGGATAAGACCGTGCTTTGCTGCGATTTCCTGACCGCGAGCGAAGATCTTGCGAGTGTAGTCTTCCATCACTTCGTAGTCTTCCTTGCTAACGATGCCCTGAGCGATGATTTCCTCCTTAGAGATGTTCATGTCGTGGCCTTCGTCAGCCTTTGTTGTAGGTGTGATGATAGGCTCTGGGAAACGCTCGTTCTCACGCATTCCGTCAGGAAGTTTCACGCCACAGAGTTCGCGGCAACCATTCTTGTATTCGCGCCAAGCAGAACCTGTGAGAATAGAACGGATGATCATTTCCACGCGGAAACCTTCGCACTTCAAACCTACAGTTACCATTGGATCTGGAGTAGCGAGCTTCCAGTTTGGACAGATGTCCTGACAAGCGTCGAGGAATTTTGCAGCAATCTGGTTGAGCACCTGACCCTTGAAAGGAATTCCCTTAGGGAGAACTGTGTCGAATGCAGAGATACGGTCTGTAGCAACCATTACGATCTTATCGTCGCCGATGTTATAGACATCACGAACTTTTCCGTGGTAAACGCTCTTCTGATTAGCGAAGTTGAAGTTTGTTTCTGTTAAAGCTTTCATTTATGTTTTGTTTTATGTTAATTCGTAATATGTCAATTCATGCTTTTTAAGCGCGTGCAAAGTTAATTCTTTTGTCGCTTATTACCAAACTTTTGTGCCTTAATGTATTATTGCACGCAGTTTATCTCAAGTTTACCGCTCTTCAAAGACTTGCCAGACACCGTGAGAGTGGCTTTGCCAGTTTGTTTTCCTGCTTCTACAACTACCACGAGTTCGCCGTGGAAAGCCTTCATTGTAGGCTTCACGAACACTTCGGTTGAAGTAGCGTCGCCATTGCAGCAAGCCTTGAATTTGGCAGCACCATTTACGGTAAAGTTCAACTGGTTGTCGGCATCCGGGCAAAGGTTTCCGTCCTTGTCAAGAACACGAACGGTTACGAACGAGAGGTCTGGTGTATCGGTTGCATTTCCGTTTGCGTCAACGGCAGTAGTCTTGAGCGTGCTGCGGTCGGCAACGAGTTCGATGTGATGAGGCTTTCCTGCTGTTTTCACGATCTTTGTTTTAGCAGGATTTCCCTTCTCGTCGTAAGCCACAACCTTGATCTCGCCTGGTTCGTATTTCACGTCCATCCAGCGCATGCGGTAGCGGTCAAGACGGTTCTTTCCCTGAGGTGCGTTAGGATTGGCAAACATGGAATGACCACCCCAAGGCATAGGCTCCTTGACGCGCTCGTTGAGATAATCGTTGAAGTCGCGGTCGTATTTCTTAAGTCGTCCCTGGCTCTTCCCGTTTACGAAAAGTTCTGCCTCAGGATAACTTGTATAGACGAATACTGGAGTTGTCTCGCCCTCTCTGCCTTTCCATGTCCAGTGCGGAAGGATGTGGAGAGTCTTTTCCTTTGTGTTCCAATGTGTTCGGTAGAGATAGACGCGGTCTTTTGGAAGTCCAGCGAGGTCGTATATTCCGAAATAAGAACTGCGTGAAGGCCAGTACTCATCGTATGGCGTAGGCTCACCAAGGTAGTCGAATCCTGTCCAAACGAACTCGCCAATTACCCATGGAAGCTTGTCCTGGAACATCCAGTCGTCGTCCGGAAGATTACTCCAGATGCACGATTCGAGGTCATAGCTTGAAATCTGACCATCGTCGTATGCCGTGCCGTGTTCCTCCTTGACAGGGAATTTGTAAACGCCACGGGAAGATATCGTAGATGCTGTTTCCGAGCCGAGAACGAAACCCTTTGGCGTGTTCTCGTAACCTTTATGATAAACATGCAGACGATAGTTGAATCCAGGCACATCCATCTCCTGCCAAACGCCGCTCCACATCGGAGCATCGCCTCTGTCCATGCCTTGCGTACAAGGTCGGGTAGGGTCGAGCTTGTGGATGAGATTCTGCATCAGTCGGGTGTATTTCAAGCCTGTAGCACTTCCCTGCTCAGGAATCTCATTACCAATGGAATACATCACATTTGAAGCGTGGTTGCGGTTGAGCAACACGAGGTTAGTGATGTCGCGTTCCCACCATGGTTTGCCGTCCTTGTTTACGCTCTCTGTGTCAATCTTGTCGAAGAAGCGTGCGTAGCCGTTCTTGCATTTAGGCGATTTCCACATGTCGAACGATTCTGCCATAACCATCATGCCCATCTCGTCGCAGATGTCCATCTGCCAAGGTGCTGGTGTGTTGTGAGCAGTACGGATGGCATCGCAACCCATGTCCTTCAGCAACTTTACCTGACGGCGGAAAGCAGCCTTGTTGAAAGCAACGCCGATAGGACCGAGGTCGTGGTGCAGGCAAACGCCCTTGAATTTGCGAATCTGTCCGTTGAGCTTGAATCCTTCTGCTGAGTATGAAATGTCGCGTATGCCGACTTTTGTTTCCTGTTCATCCCAAAGTTTGTCGCCTTCCGTGAGTCGTGTCACGAGAGTATAGAGTGCAGGCTGTTCCGGGCTCCACAGCTTGGCATCGCGTACAATGAGAACACTCTCCGCAATCTTTGTGTCGTTCAACTCCCTTTCGCTCTGTGCCACCACATTTCCGCTTGCATCCTTCAGGATATGTGCCACCTTCAAGCCTTTGTGCGTAGAGACCGTAGCTTCTGCCGTTACCTGCAGGCGAGCCTCCTTCGCTTGTGTTGCATTCGCGTTAATTCCGCTGAGCATTGTGGTGCGTGAGAAAGTGCCCCAAGTGGTCAGGTATTTTTCCTTGTGAAGCACGAGACGAACAGGACGGAAGATGCCGGCACCAGGATACCAACGGCTTGATTCCTCCTTGTTCTGCAAATGTACGGCAAGCGGATAAGTGCCTGCCTTACAGCTGTTTGTTGCCTTGGTGATGTCGAGCTTGAAAACATTGTAGCCGTAAGCCCAATAGCCAGCGTCAACGCCATTCACCCACACATGAGGTTCGCTCATTGCACCATCGAAAATCAGTTCTGCGCTTGAGTAACCTTCTGGAATAGTTATTGAGGTGCGGTACCATCCTTCGCCAATCCATGGCAAACTGCCAGAGCGACCAGTCTTTTCCGTAGCCTCCTTTTCGCCGTTCTGTTCGATGCGAACAACTTGCTTGTCGATGTCCTTGTCGAAAGGACCAGCGATAGCCCAATCGTGAGGTACGGTTACGCTTTGCCATTTGGAGTCGTTGAAGTCGATTGCTTCAGCTCCATTGGCAGCGCCTTTCTGGAAACGCCAGCCCTCGAGCAAGAGGGTTTCTGTAGATTGTGCAAAAGATGTAGTTGCACAGGCGATGAATAGCAATGTAAAAAGAGATTTTCTCATTAGTTGTTAGTTATTACTTAGTTATTTGGTTATTTAGTTATTTTAGATGTTTGGTAGAATCGTTGTTCTATCGTCTAACGTAGAGGATTTTTGGAAGATGACTTGCGCTTGCGATTCTTCTTCGGGTGTCTTTTTGAAAAGTCCTTTATACTATAGAGAAGCGTACCCCAAATGCGAAAGTCGTTGTATTCCTCTATTTCAATCGGGTCGTACTTCGGATTTCCCGGCATGAGGAAGAGTCGTCTGCGGCCATTGGGAGTTTTCCGTATGTCAAGGCGTTTGAGCGTGAAATCGCCGTCGAGGAATGCCACAACAATATCGCCGTTCTCCGGTTCTACGAGCTTGTCTATCACGAGATAGTCGCCGTCGTAAATGCCTTCCTCAATCATCGAATCGCCTGTACATTGGGCGTAGAACGTGCACTCAGGATTGATGATGAAATCGCGGTTGAAGTCGATGCGGTCTTCCATATAGTCGGCTGCTGGCGACGGAAACCCTGCCCTTATGCCGCCGCCGGCATGCTCGAGTTCAACCTTTTCTTCGAAACCGCCTTTGTATAATGTAAGTTTTACTTCTTCGTTTTTCATGGTGCAAAGTTAATAAAAAAAGTCCGAAAACAAAACGTTTCCAGACTTTTTTGTAAATAATTCAAATATCGCAAGTTTAACTTGCTCAGTTTAAGGAGTTAAAGAAGTTAGAGGAAGTTAAAGACAAGGCTGCCGTCGCCTACCTTCACGAGGATTGGTTCGTGAGTGCTTATCTTGCCCGCGAGGATGTCCTTGCTGAGCTGGTTGAGTAGGTGGTGCTGGATGGCACGCTTCACTGGTCGTGCGCCAAACTCCGGATCATAGCCCTTCTCAGCGAGGAAGTCGATAGCCTCAGGAGTTACTCGAAGCTCGATGTCCTGCTCTTTCAGCAGACGGTAAAGCTGCGTTATTTGCAGTTCCACAACCTGACGTACCTCGTCCTTGTCCAGTTGCTCGAAGAGTACTGTCTCGTCGATGCGGTTGAGGAATTCTGGTCGCACATTCTGTTTCAGCAGAGTGAGGATTTTCTCCTTTAGTTCGTCATTTCCCATCGTTCGTTCTGCATTCACAATCAGCTGACTACCAAGGTTTGAGGTCATGATGATTATAGTGTTCTTGAAGTTCACCGTACGACCCTTGTTGTCTGTCAGACGACCGTCGTCGAGCACCTGCAGCAGAGTATTGAACACATCCGGGTGAGCTTTCTCTATTTCATCGAATAGAACCACTGAATAAGGCTTTCTGCGAACCGCCTCCGTGAGCTGACCGCCCTCGTCGTAGCCGATATATCCAGGAGGCGCACCGATGAGTCGGCTGACAGTATGCTTCTCCTGATACTCGCTCATGTCGATGCGGGTCATCATCGTCTCGTCGTTGAAGAGGTATTCTGCCAATGCTTTCGCCAGTTCCGTCTTGCCGACCCCCGTGCTACCGAGGAAGAGGAAAGATGCTATCGGGCGTTTTGCGTCCTGAAGACCGGCACGAGAGCGACGGATGGCGTTTGCCACGGCGTCGATAGCCTCCTGCTGACCGACCACTCGCTGATGCAGTTCCTCCTCTATGTGGAGAAGTTTCTCGCGCTCACTCTGCATCATACGCGCCACCGGAATGCCTGTCCAGCGTGATACGACCTCTGCAATGTCGTCGGCTGTTACCTCATCGCGAACCATCTTGTTAGGTTCTGAGGTTTCTAGGTTCTGAGGTTCTGGGGTTTTCTTCTCCTGCTTCTCAATGTCTTCCTCGAGTTTCTTCAGGATGCCGTAGCGAATCTCAGCCACGCGAGCGTAGTTTCCGTCGCGTTCAGCCTGTTCAGCTTCAAGTTTCAGTTTCTCGATCTGCTCCTTGTTCTGCTGAATCTTGTTGGCTACCTCACGTTCTGCTTCCCATTGCGTGCGAAGCTCGTACTCCTTGACTTTCAGCGCGTTGATCTCTTCCGTAAGATGCTTTTCCTTCTCCGTGTCGTTCTCTCGGCGAATGGCTTCACGCTCTATTTCAAGCTGCTGGATTTTGCGCACAAGTTCATCGATTTCCTCTGGTACTGAGTCGCGTTCCATGCGCAGTTTTGCTGCAGCCTCGTCAATGAGGTCGATAGCCTTGTCAGGAAGGAAACGGTCGGAAATGTAGCGAGAGGAAAGCTTCACGGCTGCTATGCAGGCATCGTCCTTGATGCGCACCTTGTGGTGGCCTTCGTATTTCTCCTTCAGTCCGCGAAGAATACTTATTGCTGCCTGCTCATCAGGTTCGTCCACGATGATTGTTTGGAAGCGGCGTTCCAGTGCCTTATCCTTCTCGAAATACTTCTGGTACTCGTCGAGCGTCGTTGCACCGATGGAACGCAGTTCGCCACGAGCAAGAGCCGGTTTCAGTATGTTCGCAGCATCCATGGCACCATCGCTCTTGCCTGCGCCCACAAGCGTGTGTATCTCGTCGATGAAGAGGATTATCTGACCATTGCTTTCGATGACTTCGTTGACCACTTTTTTCAGTCTATCCTCAAACTCACCCTTGTACATTGCACCAGCCACGAGTGCGCCCATGTCGAGCGAATATACCAGCTTGTCCTTCAGGTTCTCAGGCACATCGCCGCGCACTATTCTTTGCGCAAGACCTTCCACGATGGCTGTCTTTCCCGTACCAGGTTCGCCGATGAGTATAGGGTTGTTTTTCGTGCGTCGGGAGAGTATTTGCAGGATGCGTCGTATCTCATCGTCTCTTCCGATTACAGGGTCGAGCTTGCCCTGCCTTGCAGCCGTTACAAGATTGCGGCTGTACTTCTCAAGGTTCTCGAATTTGTTCTGGGAACCGTTCTGTTGCTGTTTGTTGAAATTCATGTTCATAATTGTTTTCTCCTTTCTATTTTTATTCGTTTGCAATGATATAACAAATAGCGTGCCAAACTGAAATTTGCCTATAAATTCAAGGTGTAAAGCATACAAACTCAAGGTGTAAAGCATACAAACTCAAGGCGTAAAGCATACAAACTCAAGGCGTAAATGGGTACTTTAGGAAGTGAGTTTGCCGAAATTCCGAACCGCATACTTGCGCCAAGAACAGGAAAAAGCATCGGAACGAGGGGTTCAGCATGTCTTCAGACACCTGAGAGAGCAGCAATTTGATGCATTCTGTGCCTTTTCCGAGGTTTGGCTTCTTAGGGGAAGTGAATGTTGAAATGTTGTATCTCATTGATAATGAGCTGTTTAGGTGAATATGGAAGTTAACAAAATAACAGATAACAGTTTAACAGTTTCTTTTTTGAAGATATGCCATTCTCTTTATATATTATATAACTTATTGATTATTAATTAGTTATAGATATATAATAAGGTCTTTTTTTGGTATGTACCCCTCAAAAAAAGAAACTGTTATTTGTTATAACTGTTATTTTTTCTTAACTTTGCACCTGCATTATATGTGTTATCATGCTGCATATCGAATCGATAAAATAATGAATATGAAAAATGCCATTATAAGAACTTTGTATCTGCTGGCGAGCATTGTCATTGCCGGTTGCTCTGCCCATCGCCCTGCCACACAGTTGGAGGTGGATTGGCGCGGCACGCTGAAGATGGACAGCGCTTGTCATAATCCCTTGCTTGACTTCCTCTACACAGCCGATCCTACCGCCGTGGAGTATGAAGGTCGCCTTTATGTCTATGGCACAAACGACCAGCAGCAACACGACGAGACGCGCCCCGACAGTGCCAATACTTACGAGCGCATAAACACACTGGCAATGATGTCAACGCGCGACATGGTGAACTGGACATACCATGGCCTTATCCCGACAAAGAAACTCGCTCCATGGATCATTGCCTCATGGGCTCCAACAATATGCTCGCGCCCAGAGGAAGACGGCAAGACGCACTTCTACCTATACTTCTCCAACAGCGGTTTCGGTACAGGTGTGCTGACAGCAACATCGCCCGTAGGACCTTGGACAAGTCCTCTGGACAAGAGCATCGTCGATGCCAAGACTCCCGACGTAGGCATGGATGTTTGTTTCGATCCCGGTGTGGCTATTGACAATGAAGGCAACGGTTGGCTGGCGTTCGGTGGAGCACAGTCGCGCCTCGTTCGCTTGGGCAAGGACATGCTGTCGTTCGACTCTCCTTTCGTGAAACTCCCCGCACAGCACCATTTTGAAGCCAACGAACTGAACTTCATCGGCGGTCGCATGGTATATACGTACAACCTCGACTGGCAACCGAAGGACGACTGGAAGATGGGCGGGCAAGTGCCTTCCATCTGTAGCATGGCATATATGCTGGCAGAGGGCGATTCGCTGCAAACGGATAGTTGGAAGTATCAGCACCATTATATGCGCAACCCTGGCGAGGATGGCTTTGAATACTGCAACAACCATACGCATCTGCACAAGTATGAGGGCAAATGGTACATCTTCGGTCATACGATGGAGTTGAAGCGAAACAAGGGCATCAAGGGTGGTTTCCGCAACATCATCGTGGAGAACATTGAGGTGGACGAATCGGTGCCAAGCATCTCCATGTCGCACTATACGCGAGAGGGTGTCAGCCAAATACGCACGGTCAATCCGTTTGAGCAGCAGGAGATGGAAACCACCTTTGCCACCGTCGGCATCCGCTTCGAACCAACAGAGAAGCCCGGCAATATGGTGGCAATGACGGACAGCGTAGGTGCCATAAAGGTTGTCGGCGTGGAGTTCGACAAGAAGGCACGCAAGCTCATCATCACCGCAAAGGGCAAGGGACAGCTCGACGTCCGCTTGGACAATCCCGAAGGCAAACTCATAGCCACCACCATCATTGATTCCGAATCCATGCAAGAGCATATAACATCACTTGTTCCGCCAACCGCCGGCACGCATGACGTAGTGTTCATCTTCAGCGGCAAGACGCTGCAACTGGACGGTTGGAGAATGAGATGAATTGTTCTTGATAAACGGTGACATGTCACCAGTTTAATAATGAAATTAGTATTATGGAACAAACGAACAATTGTCCGGTAGTGCTCTATACTGCCCCTGATGGCACGACACAGTTGGACGTAAAACTTGAGAATGAGACAGTGTGGCTGAGTGTTAGCCAAATGTCTGTGTTGTTTGATAAAGAGGCATCAAACATTCGACGCCATGTGCTCAATGTTTTCAAGGAAGGAGAACTCGAAAGGGAAAGCAACGTGCATTTTTTACACGTTCCTTTTTCTGACAAGCCTGTTCCTTTTTATTCTCTTGACGTAATCATAAGCGTTGGTTATCGTGTCAAGAGTCAAAGAGGCGTGCAATTTCGTATTTGGGCAACCTCTATCCTCAAACAATACCTTGTCAAAGGCTATGCCATCAACCAGCGTCGTCTTGACCACTACAACGAACTGAAGGATGTGGTGAAGCTTATGTCGCGTGCTATTTCCTTGCAGGAGAAAGTTACGAGCGAAGAGTTTGGAGGTTTGTTCAATGTTATTGGTGACTATGTCTATGCGCTTGACACCCTTGATCGTTATGACTATCAGGAACTTGCCGTAGATAAAACAACCAAAGATGAGCCATTCCATGCCACATACGACAACGCAATGGAAGCCATAAACCATTTGAAGGAGAAATTCGGTGGTTCTGCGCTCTTTGCAAACGAGAAAGATGATTCCTTCAAAAGCAGCATAGGTCAGATTTACCAAACCTTCGGTGGTGAAGACCTCTATCCGTCTGTTGAGGAAAAAGCTGCAATGCTCCTCTATCTCGTGGTCAAGAACCACTCCTTCAGCGATGGCAACAAACGCATCGCTGCAATGCTTTTCCTCTGGTTCCTTTCCAAGAACGGCATCCTCTATGCTCCTGACGGTCACAAGCGCATAGCCGACAACACACTCGTTGCACTTACCCTTATGATAGCCGAGAGTAGAACCGAGGAGAAAGATGTTATGGTAAAGGTTGTGGTGAATCTGATTAATCAGGAGAATCAATAAGAATTCTTCTAAAACAAATACGAATCTATTGTAAATATAAAGCGTATGGAGTTCAAACAAAGTGTAAAAGATGCCTTAAACTATTATGTTTATGCATTGGTGAACCCAATCAATCACATGATGTTCTATATTGGTAAGGGCAAAGGAGACAGAGTCTTTCAACATGCAGAATACGCACTTAATGAGGATTCACAAAATTTGAAATTTGACACAATCAGAAAGATTATAGCTCAGGGGTATAAAGTGGAATATTATATTCTTCGTCATAATCTAACCGAGGATGAAGCTTTCTTGGTTGAATCCACTTTGATAGATATGCTTACATACTCAAAATTCAACCATGAGAATCAATTGACAAATATTGCCTCTGGACATCACCAATGGGACGAAGGTATTAAGAGAATTGATGAGTTAAATGCGTTATACGATTGCTCAAACATAAAGGTTAACGACCATGATAAACTTTTGTTGGTCAGTCTCAACCGCAGTTTCAACCAAGCAAAAGCTAAAGGTGTCTATCGACGTCTTGACATTTACGAATCTACAAGAAAGTATTGGGCTATAGGTAAAGACAAACCTCAAGAAATCAATTATGTTTTGGGCGTGTATAAAGGGATTGTAAGGTGTGTGATCAAGGTTGAATCATATAAATGGGTCAATCAAGCAGAAGATGGTACGGTATTCAAGAAACCACGATGTTGTTTTGAAGGACAAATTCTAAACGACTCGCCCTACTTAAACAAAGATGTCTCAGATTATCCCTTTGGAAGTGGTGGGGCCATTAGATACATTTGATTAGCAGAATAAATATACATATTGAGTATCAAAGTATAAGCTTAACAAGGAAACCATACAAATAGAATGAACTTCTTAAAAAAAATCCTCGGTATTGATAGTACATCCTCAAAGCGAGAAGTACTTTTTGCAGAAAAGACAGAAACTGCGGAATCCGTTATTTCCGCAGATGACATTCTTACTTATAAGAAAGAAGGTGATGTTGTGTATGCCTATCTAAACCAAACTGCTCTAGATGCCTTCCTTTATAACCGCGCTAAGATAAGAAGCAAGGAACTTCAAAGTTATTACAATGGGGAACGAGCTATAACTTTACACGATATTTATATAAACGACCATTCTGTCCACCTCTTTCCTATTATAGATGGCGAATATGCAGAAAAAGGGGATCTTGTTTTAGCTGTAGGTTTAAAGTCTCTTCATTTCAGCAACTATTGTAATGATAATAGAATATTTGATACTTTATCATATAGTGGTGTAAATCTATATTCTGAATATAGTGGATTCTTTACTAATAATGTAAAAGATACGATGATAGATTTCTGTAACCTCAGTAATATCATTAAGGATGGAGATTTGTTATTTACAATCAAGTTAGGTACTAAACCAAAAGAAATAGATACTTCGACTATAGAGGTGAAGTTTTCTCACAACTTGCTTAGTAGGGATTTTTTAGATAGCGTCCCCAACCTTTCAGACATAACCTTTAAAGGTTGGTTAGTTGAAGACCAATCAATGGTAGATAAAGGCGATGATATTATTGAAGTTACAGAATTCACATCTTTCTCATCACCTAAATTCAGTACAACTATCAAAGCCCCTATAAAAGGGTTATTAATCAAAAAATACAGAAAATTGTGCAAATGCAAACTTTTCACTGGCGATTCTCTATTCACAATTATAGGAGAAGACAATAGCTAACGCATCATATGATACTCCGGAAGGTCACAAGCGCATAGCCGACAATAACCTTGTTGCACTTACCCTTATGATAGCCGAGAGCCGAACCGAGGAGAAGGATGTTATGGTAAAGGTGGTGGTGAATCTGATTAATCAGGAGAATCAATAACAGTTCTAACGATCACTAAACTCACCACAATGAATCTAATAAAAGACTACAATGATAAAGAAACTATTCATCGGTGCATTCGCTGCACTTTCAATGATGTCCTGCGCAAGTCAGGAGAAACAGGTGACGTCCGTTGTGGATAAGCAAACTACGATGGATGAAGTGATAATGTCGCGCCGTAGCATTCGCAAATGGCAGGACAAGACAATCGGTCGTGATACGCTTGACATCATCATGAAGCATGGCATCAACGCGCCTAACGGCAAGGGCATTCAAGCGTATAAGGTGCGATATGTTGAATAATTTATAAGATGGAAAAACATGAAAAGTTTACTAATCAAAGACACAACCCATATTATCAATTTGGCAGTTTCATAAAATACTATCTATGGATTCTATATTAGTAAATGACATATTCGAACTATTTCCATTTGTCGATGAAGTTACAAATGAAATAATGTATCAAGTACTTGATGCCGACAAGGCAATTGAGGAGTTTGGAATTCTAAGTAAAACATTAGTAGATACGTATTATAACGTGGAAACTAATCAATACGATGAAGACGGATTGGAAAAAGAAATATATAAAATAATGAAATAATGGCAAAATCATTATTAATCAAAGACACTACTGTGAGTGAAAGATCTCAGATCGTTCGTGAAGCACTTGGAGCAGACAGCGACTGCGAGGGCGTTGACCTCTCCGACATGTACGACGACTATATTTATGGTCTTAAGGAACTGGCTGACATCAACCGCGAATTCAGCGAAAAACACGCTGGTGCCGTTGTTGCCGGAGAGTTGACAAAACCATCTGGCTGCGCATTGCATTAAGTATTTTCCTGGTATGGGCAAAAAATGCCCATACCAAGGATCACTATAAATCACAAGCCTAAAAACACTAAATCGAATTTCCCAAACGGTCAATCTCACAAACGACCAATTTATGAAAACGGAACTGGAACTGATAAACATCTGCGTGCTGAATGCCGGTTACGCACGAATAAAGCAGCGATGGAGCGGAACGGGACTTTCCTCTCCATTCGTAAGACTTTACTACATCAAGGCGGGAAGTGCTGAGATAAGTATGCCTGACGCACATCTCAGCGCCAAGCCGGGGTGCATGTATATCGTGCCCAGTTTCGTGCCACACAGCATAACGTGCGAGGCAGGTCTTGAGTTCTATTATCTTTTTGTCTATGAGCGCTATGGTCAGCAGACGGACCTCTTCGACATCTACAGTTTTCCGCATGAGGTGGAGGCGAACGAGGCTATCGACCTGCTCTTTGAAAACTACTGCAACTATTATCCCGAACTCAATCTGCCATACCAGACGACGGAAGATTTCTATGCGCATCCATCGTATCAGGAGTATGTGGTGCGATATGCCAATATGGATCGCTACGAGAAGATGCAGCTCCAGGGCTTCGTGTGGATTGTCGGTTCGTTCTTCATGAAGCATGCCCATAAGCGACTTGACGATATTGATGACCGTGTGCTGAGGGTAATGGCTTACGTGAAGGACAACATACAGGAGGAGATAACTACGGAATCTCTTGCTGAGATAGCGTGCGTGACAAAAGCCCATCTTGGCCGACTGTTCCGCGAAACCCTCGGTCAGTCGCCTATTCAGTTTGTGTTGCGCATCAGGATTCAGCACGCCCAGCGTCTGCTCGTGACCACTTCTCTCAGCATCGCAGCCATAGCAGAGGAGGTTGGTTTCAATGATGTTTCCTATTTTGTGCGTGTTTTCCGGCAGAAGATTGGCTTCACTCCTCAGGAATATCGAGAGCAGTTGAAGTAGAGTTCAACATTCACTCAACTTTCTAGGAAGTTAAAGGGAGTTAAAAGGAGTTATCGCTCCTTCGTCGCTAAGGAGTTAAAAGACATTACCACAAATCTCAGTGCATAATACATTTGTCCTTTAACTTCCTCTAACTTCCTTTAAATTCTTTAACTCCTTAAACTAAGACCTCCGCTTGCGCCTGAGGCAAAGCCGAAGAAGTTAAAAACTTGCGAAACTTGAGTAGTACATTTTGTCTTTGCTATATAACAAAACGAGCAAATATCACCAATTATTACTTGATTTATAGGATATTTTAAACAAACTCCGAATTTTAATCGTAACTTTGCTGCGATATTTCTCAAAAATAGTTACACAAAATGATAAAAGAGTTTGACAACATCGCCATAATGTCCGGCGACCGCAATATCACCTATAAGCAACTGCTTGATTACATTAACCTTTTCGCGGAGCAAGCCCCCCTGCCCCCGAACGGGGGAGAGCCACGTACGGCTGAGAATCTCTCCAAGACCATTATCTTCAGCGAGAACCGCGAGGGATGGCTATACGCTTTCTACTCGGTATGGCAGAATAGGGGCATTGCCGTTCCTGTCGATGCTTCGTCTATGGTTGACGATGTTGCCTACATCTTGCGCGATTGTGAGCCTTCTGTCATCTGGACATCAAGAGAGAAACAGCCTGTCATCGAAGACGCACTGAAGGTTACAGGTCAGAGCGTGAAGGTTCTGGTCATTGATGATTTCGAAACCGTAACTCCTCACCCACGAGGCAGAAAGACCGAGATAGAAGACGAGAACATTTTTGTAAAGGACAACCACGATCCTGCCCTCATCATCTATACTTCGGGTACAACAGGTTCGCCAAAGGGAGTCGTGCTCTCGTATGCCAATCTTTACGCCAACATGTACAGCGTGACCTACGATGTGCCAATCTTCAATTCCGAACGCCGCACCATCATCCTCCTTCCGCTCCATCATATCCTTCCGCTCGTCGGCACAGTCATCCTGCCTATCCTTGGTGGTGGCGGTGTAGCCATTTGTCCGAGCATGTCAGGTCCTGATATCATGGATACGCTCACGAGGGGAAAGATTGCAATTTTCGTCGGTGTGCCACGTCTTTGGCAGACGCTCTTCAACGGCATAAAGAAGAAGATTGACGAGCGTGCAGCTACGCGTATGATGTTCAATCTGTGTGCAAAGGTGGGCAGCAAGAAACTCTCTCGCAAGGTTTTCGATGCGGTTCATCAGAAGATGGGCGGTCATCTGGCATACTGCGTCAGCGGTGGTGCTTCGCTCGACAAGGAGATTGGCGAAGGTCTTCGCACTCTCGGCATCACCATGCTCGAAGGCTACGGCATGAGCGAGACGGCACCTATCATCTCGTTCACGCGCCCTGGCGACGTCATCCCTGGTTGCGTTGGTCTTCCTATGTCAACGGTAACTGTCAAGATTGTGAATGACGAGATTTGCGTGAAAGGTCCTAACGTGATGCTTGGCTACTACAACCGCCCAGAAGAGACAGCGCAAGTCATTGACAGCGAAGGATTTGTACATACCGGCGACCTTGGCTTCATCGACGAGCTTGGTCGCATTCACATCACAGGCCGTTCGAAGGAGATTATCGTGTTGTCCAACGGCAAGAATGTGCAGCCGAACGAGATAGAATACAAGCTCGAGAAGTATGACGACAAGGTCAAGGAAGTTGCCGTAACACAGAATGGCGACTTGCTCTGTGCCATCATCGTGCCACAAGAAGAATGGGCAAGGAACATGACTGACGCAGAGATTGAAGAGGCGCTGAAACGACAGGTAATAGAGCCATACAACAGCAGCGTTGTCAACTACAAGAAGATAAAGAGCATCTTCGTCTATCATGGCGAACTGCCTCGAACAAAGCTCGACAAACTCCAGCGCTTCAAGCTTAAGGACATATTGACCCCCTCTGACTCCCCCATGGGGGGAGGAAAGACCCCATCCAATCTCAATGCTAAAGTGGAAAAGAACTTACCGGACGGTTCTTCCCTCCCCCCTGTAGAGGAGTCGGAGGAAGCCTTGGGATGGGTCTATCCTCTCCTCAAGCAGTATATTGAGAAGGAGAAGAAAATGGAGATCAATCCAACCGACAATCTTGAGACCGATTTGGCTTTCGACTCCCTCGACTGCGTGAGTCTTCAGGGCTTTGTTGAGCAGACATTCGGCATCGAGATCAAGGCGGATGCTTTCATGAAGTTCAAGAATGTTCAGGCAATTGCCGACCACATAGCAAAGCTTTCAGATGGTTCGGAGATCTCAGATGCAGAGGACATAAACTGGCACTCTATCCTCGCGGGCGATTCTTCCAATCTTGAGTTGCCTTCTGGCAGTCTTGTAACCACATCAGAAACACTCTTCAAATCGTTCCTCAAGGTTCACAACCGACTGGAAATAAAGGGTAAGGAGAACATCCCAACCAACGGCAACTACATCATAGCTCCAAACCATCAGAGTTTCCTTGACGGTCAGATCAGTGTTGCCGGATTGGACAACAATGCTCTCCGCAACACATATTACTATGCCACAGAGAATCATGTCCGTGGCTCAGTGGTTCTCTATTTTGCCAACCGCCTGAACATTGTCCGCATGGAGCGCAGCAACCTCAAGAACTCCATCCTGAAGCTCGGCGAGGTGCTGAAACGCGGAAAGAACATCGTTATCTTCCCAGAGGGCAGACGCACCGACGACGGCAAGGTTGGAGAGTTCAAGAAGACCTTTGCCATACTTAGCAAGGAACTCCAGGTGCCAATACTTCCAGTACGCATTTCTGGCGGTTTCGAAGCAATGCCACGCGGCAGTAAGTTCCCTAACACCCACAAGATTACCGTTGAATATCTCAAGCCAGTCATGCCTTCTTCTGACGAAACATACGATGAGATTTCCGAGAAGGTTAGGGAGGCGATAGTTAAGGGTTAATTATTCAAAAGTATTAGGGGGAGATAAAGGAAGTTAAAGGAAGTTATCGCTCCTTCGTCGCTAAGGAGTTAAATGACAATACCTTATTCTCAGTGCATAATACATTTGTCCTTTAACTTCCTCTAACTTCCTTTAAATTCTTTAACTCCTTAAACTAGGAAGTTAAAGGGAGTTAGAAGAAGTTATCGCTCCTTCGTCGCTAAGGAGTTAAAAGACATTACCTTTATTTTCCGTGCATAATACATTTGTCCTTTAACTTCCTATAACTTCCTTTAAATTCTTTAACTCCTCAAACCGTATGACAGACATCCCAAAACTTTTCCGGGAAGAGTCCTCCAACCATTGGACACATCTTGTCGGAGTCATCTTTGCCCTCTCGTGCATCTGGATGGTATGGCCAGCCGTTTCCATTGGATGGCAATGGACCATGGGCGTGCTGTTCTTCATCGTCGGCATGTTCCTCATGTTCCTCTCGTCCACCATCTACCATTGGCTACCCGAGGGCAAGGCACGCCGCATTCTGCGCAAGTGCGACCACATCAGCATCTACGTCATGATAGCCTGTTCCTACACACCTATCTGCATTGCCGTTGTGGGAGGTTGGCTGGGATGGACCATCTTCGGCATACTCTGGGCAGTTGTCATTGGCGGCACCGTCTATAAGATTCTCGCTTTGGGCAAATACCCGCGCCTTTCTCTCGCCCTCTACCTTGTCATGGGGTGGAGTGGGGTGTTCATTGCCAAACCAGTTTACGACAATCTATCCACAACCGCCATACTCTTCATCCTTGCCGAAGGACTTCTCTACACCTCAGGCACATATTTCTATGCCAAGGACACAAAGCGCCATTACCACGCCGTTTGGCACATATTCGTTCTCCTTGGCGCCATCAGCCATTGGGCAGCAATCCTTTTCGTGATGTTGGATAGGTTGTGATTTTTGAACCACAATACGCTGTTCTACTTTCTTTAGAATAACACAAAAATCCCAACCGCCTGAAAATCAAGGGGTTGGGGTTCTGGAATGTGCGCCTGACAGGGATCGAACCTGCACGTCGTGGGACACTAGATCCTAAGTCTAGCGCGTCTGCCAATTCCGCCACAGGCGCTTTTTGCACGTTTGCGGGTGCAAAGTTAATAAAATGTTTAAAGTTTAAAGTTCAAAGTTTAAAGATATTCCCTCAGAGTTGATGTATTTCTATTCAAACATCTTTGCTATCTGCTGC
Organism: Bacteroidaceae bacterium; assembly: GCA_024401305.1. GTDB lineage: Bacteria > Bacteroidota > Bacteroidia > Bacteroidales > Bacteroidaceae > Prevotella. The sequence continues at coordinate 73,634 of JAKSLI010000005.1, forward strand.
ATGTGTTCGTAAGCAGTGACGTCAACCTGGGTAGGCGTGATGGCTACATAACCGTTGTTGACAGCCCAGTTGTCGGTGTCGGTTGCTTCCGGTTCATCGTTGTGGTAACTGCCTACAAGCCAGTAGTATGGGAAATGACGAGGGTGGTCGCATTTTACGATTTCCTTTTCCCACGAACTCTTTGCCATGCGGCATACCTTGATGCCCTTGTATTCTGAAAATGCCTTGCCGTTAGGATCTGGATTCGGACTGTTCGGATTCGTTGCAGGACAGTTCACGTTGAGACAAACATACTCAGGAAGTCCGTTGTCGAGAACTGCATTTACAATTTGCTGTACATACGGCGTCATGAGCGAGAAATCGGCATCCGGGTCGTGGTCGCAGAGTGAGAACGCGATGCTAGGAATTCGCTTCATGCAACCTTCCATGCAAGCTCCCATAGTGCCAGAATAGCGTGTATTTACGGAACCGTTGTCGCCGTGGTTGATGCCTGCAATGATGAGGTCTGGCTTCTCGTCGCAAAGTTGGTCGAGAGCTATCTTTATGCAGTCAACAGGTGTTCCTGAACATGAGAAAACGACGATGTTCTCTTCCTCGCTACGCTTGCGAAGAGTGAGGTAGTCCATTGCCGAAAACGCACAGCTCTGTCCTGAACGCGCACCGTCTGGAGCACATACAAGAATCTCGCATCCGAGTGGTTTCAGCATTTCAAGCAGGCAACGCAATCCCTTTGCCTGGTAGCCGTCGTCGTTGGAAATCAGTATTTTTTTCATTTGGTCGTTTGGTTGTTTGTTCGTTTGTTTGTTTGTTTGTTTGGGAACAATTAACCGCCGCAAAAGTAGTTTTTTCTGCCGATTTATGTTATACATAAACAGGTACGAATGTCAAAAAAGTTGTAATTTGTGCAAAAAAAAGCAAATATCACAATGTTTCACGCTTTTTTTCCTTATCTTTGCGCCCAAATATCTTTGAATATGGGTAAGATTATTGCTTTAGCAAACCAAAAGGGTGGAGTCGGCAAGACTACCACCACCATAAATCTGGCGGCTTCGCTGGCTGCCTTGAAGAAGAGCGTCCTTGTGATTGACGCTGACCCTCAGGCGAATGCTTCGAGTGGTTTGGGCGTGGACATTTCCACAGTTGACTGCTCTCTCTATGAATGTCTTATCAGTGCGAAGGATGTGCGCGAGGCTGTGTTCACCACCGATATGGAAGGACTCGACATTATATGCAGCCACATTGACCTTGTCGGCGCTGAGATAGAAATGATTAATTTCAACAGACGCGAGTTTATCATGAAGGATATGCTCAAGACGATTGTTGACGACTATGACTATATTCTCATCGACTGTTCGCCTTCGCTCGGACTTATTACGGTCAATGCCCTTGTGGCTGCCGATAGGGTGATCATTCCTGTGCAATGTGAGTATTTCGCACTTGAGGGAATCAGCAAGTTGCTGAACACAATCCGCATCATCAAGTCGAAACTTAACCCAGGTCTTGAGATAGAAGGTTTCCTTCTTACCATGTACGACCAGCGCTTGCGACTTGCAAACCAAATCTACGAAGAGGTGAAACGCCATTTCCAGGAACTGGTGTTCAAGACCATCATCCAGCGTAATGTGAAACTCTCGGAAGCTCCTTCCCACGGTTTGCCTGCACTACTGTATGACGCAAATTGTGTAGGTGCGAAGAACTACATGGCTCTTGCTCGTGAAATTGAGGCAAGAGGATGAAGGAGTAACACTAAGCACTAAACACTGAACACCAAATACTAAACACTAAATCAATTTACAAACGCTATACGACAGACCTTTAGCATGGCAATAAAGAAACGATATAATAATCTTGGTGGAAACGATTCAATAAACCGCACTCTCGGTCGCGGACTTGACGCTTTGATATCAACAGAGGCTCCGCAGACACAGGGTTCGTCAAAAATCAACGAGATTCCACTGTCGCAGATTCAACCTAATCCTGACCAACCACGACGCGTGTTCGACGACCAGGCGCTTGAAGAACTTGCAGCATCTATCCGCGAGATTGGCATCATCCAGCCGATTACCGTGCGAGAGAAAGAGAACGGACAATATATAATCATCGCTGGTGAACGTCGCTGGCGAGCTTCTCAGCGTGCCGGATTGACTTCAATCCCTGCTTATGTGCGCACTGTTTCCGACGAAACGATGATGGAAATGGCGCTCGTAGAGAACATTCAGCGTCAGGACCTCAACGCAATTGAAATTGCACTTGCTTACCAGCATCTGCTGAATACCACTGGATTGACTCAAGAACGACTTGCGGAAAGAGTAGGAAAGAGTCGTGCGCAGGTGGCTAACTTCATGCGTCTGCTTCGTCTTCCTGCTGAAGTGCAGATGGCTCTCCAGAGCAAGCAGATAGAGGTTGGTGCTGCTCGTGCCCTGCTTGGATTGGATAGTCCGTCGGAACAGGTGCGTCTTTTCCGTGAAATCCAGAAGAACAAGTACAACACCCGTCAGGTGGAGGAATATGTTAATGCCATAAAGACCGGCATGACTACTGCCAAGGCTACTGCCGCAAACAAGAAGAAACTTTCTGAGCGTCAGAACGAAATCATTGGCATGTTTGCGAACTCTCTCGGAAAGATAAATGTGAAGGTGTCGTGCGCTACACAGAATTCCGGCAAGGTGATTCTTTCTTTCAAATCAGCAGAAGAACTTGAATTCATCCTGAATTTCTTCCGTTCCGAAAACTAATCCTGTAATTTGTCCTTGAGAAAGTTTCTATACATATTTATATTATTGCTGGGAGCAATGAGTGTTTCTGCCGCTGATACTCTTACCGTCAAGCGAAACGCTCAGCAGAATGTTGTGGATGCTGATGCAAGCACAGCCATTGTCATTGACTCCATTGAGAACGACATTCTCATTGGTGACTTGATAGACAATAATATTGCTGACGGCCTTCAACTGAAGAACACATTCATCCCATCGCCAAAGCGTGCCATGTGGCTTGGAATTGTGTTGCCCGGTGCGGGTCAGATTTACAACCACAAGTACTGGAAACTGCCAATCATCTATGGCGGTATGGTGGGATGTGTTTATGCGATGCGTTGGAACAACATGATGTACACCGACTATTCTCGCGCATATCTCGACCTGATGGATGATGACCCACAAACACAAAGCTACAATTCGTTCATGCATCTCGGAGCGCAAATTACGCCGTCGAACAAATCAAGGTACGAAACGATATTCAAGCGCCGCAAGGATTTTTATCGTCGATACAGAGATCTGTCACTCTTCTGCATGATTGGCGTTTACGCGCTGTCGGTAATCGACGCTTATGTTGACGCTTCGCTGTCGCAATTTGACATTTCCCGCGATTTGTCGCTTAGGGTTGAACCTGCTGTAATAAACTCGAAATCAAGTAACAATCCATTGTCATCCAGTGGATTAGGAGTAAATATAGGACTCACTTTCTGATAAGGACTATGGAAAGTGGCCAAACAACCAAAAGAATATGAAAAAACTATTAATAGTGTGCGCCTTGGCGGTTATCGCACTGTCGGCAAACGCTCAGAACAGAAAGAACATCTCGGAACTGACAGAAGAAGATTACATTTCCTTCTTTGAGGACGACGGTTCGGAGAATGTGATTGGTTTGCCTGAAGGTATGAAGCAAAGTGAGATTGACGATTTGCTAAGTCAATACTATTCAGAAACTTACCTACAGGAAGGTGAATGCAATAGCCGCAATATTGCAGGTTCATTTACTGATGAGGATTACATTGAGCGACTATCTCGTTTGCCATACATTATGGAAATGCCATACAATTCGCTCGTGCGCAATCTCATAAATCGCTACATGCGTAATCCGCGTTCTGTTGCAGGTTTGCTTGGTGCCGCTAATTTCTATACTCCGATATTTGAGGATGCGCTCGAATCTTATGGCGTACCACTTGAACTGAAGTATCTTCCTGTGATAGAGTCGGCGCTTAATCCTAAGGCAACTTCGCCTGTAGGTGCTGCAGGCTTGTGGCAGTTCATGCCGGGAACGGGCAAGCAGTACGGACTTGAGGTGAACTCGCTTGTTGATGAACGCCGCGATCCTATCAAGTCGTCTTACGCTGCTGCTAAGTTCCTTAGTGACCTTTACAACATCTTCGGAGATTGGAGCACCGTTATTGCCGCTTACAACTGTGGTCCTGGCAATGTGAAGAAGGCTATGCGTCGTGCTGGAGGTTCTTCTGACTATTGGGCGATGTATCCTTATCTTCCAAAGGAAACGCGTGGATATGTGCCAGCTTTCATTGCTGCGAACTATGCCATGAATTACTATTGCGACCATGGAATCTGTCCTATGCGAACAAAGCTTCCTGCTCACTCTGATACCGTTATGGTCAACAAGCAGATCCACTTCTCGCAGATTGCTGCAAAGTGCGGCATTTCCATGGACGAACTCCGTACGCTTAATCCTCAGTATAGAAAAGACATCGTGACTGGCTCTCGCGTTAAGCCTGCTATTTTGCGCTTGCCAGATCAGTTCATCGGTTCTTTCATCGACCATTTCGAGGAGATTGCTGCACATAATCGCAATGCTCTTCTCCCTCGCCGCTCTACAGTGGAGATTGGTGGGCAGTAGCCTTCACTTGAATAACACCAAAACCATAAGATTATGGATAACATCGTTGATCAGGCTTTTCAGGAACTCCTTGATTGTTACCTTGCTTCCAACCATCGAAAGAAAGTTGATATTATAACAAAAGCGTTCCACTTTGCACGACAGGCTCATGCTGGCGTGAAGCGTCTTTCGGGCGAACCGTATATTATGCATCCTATTACCGTTGCAATGATTGCGTGCAAGGAAATGGGACTAGGCTCGACTAGTATTTGCGCTGCATTGCTTCATGATGTGGTGGAAGATACGGATTATACGGTAGAAGATCTCGAGAATTTGTTTGGTGCAAAGATTGCACAGATCGTTGATGGTCTTACCAAGATTTCTGGCGGAATATTTGGCGAAAGGGCGTCTGCACAAGCGGAAAACTTCAAGAAACTGCTGCTCACTATGAGCGACGACATCCGCGTTATCTTGATAAAGATATGTGACCGTCTGCATAACATGCGCACTCTTGCTTCGCAACCTGCCAACAAACAGTACAAGATTGCCGGTGAAACGCTTTATATCTACGCTCCACTTGCTAACCGATTAGGTCTCAATAAGATAAAGACGGAATTGGAGGATCTGTCTTTCCGCTATGAGCATCCGGAGGAGTATGCCAGGATAAAGGCTTTGCTTGCAGAATCACAGGCAAAGCACGAAAGTATTTTTGCGGAATTTACAGAGCCTATCAAACAGACACTCAATGAAATGGGTGTCAAGTTTGAACTTAAGGCACGCATCAAGAGTCCGTATTCCATCTGGCATAAGATGCAGACAAAGCATGTCACTTTCGAGCAAATATATGATATTCTAGCAGTTAGAGTCATCTTTACGCCTAACAAGCGTGAGGAGGAAGTGAACGAATGCTTCAATATATATGTTGCCATAAGCAAACTATACAAGAGCCACCCGGATCGACTTCGCGACTGGTTGTCTCATCCAAAGGCAAATGGCTATCAGGCGCTCCATGTCACTCTGATGTCGCACATGGGACAATGGATAGAGGTGCAAATACGCTCTGACCGCATGAACGAGATGGCAGAGCAAGGTTTCGCAGCACACTGGCGTTACAAGGACGAGAGCGGTGAACTCATTAATGAGAAGAAAGCTGTGTCTGCTGAGAATATTGAGGAAGACACTGAACTCAACAAGTGGCTTCTCACGATAAAGGAAATTCTTGATGACCCACAACCGGATGCCATGGATTTCCTTGATGCGATAAAGCTCAATCTCTTTGCTTCCGAAATCTTTGTGTTTACCCCAAAGGGTGAAATCAAGACGATGCCTGCAAATTGTACGGCGCTCGACTTCGCCTTCTCTATCCATACTTTCCTCGGCAGCCATTGCATTGGCGCGAAAGTGAACCATAAACTCGTGCCGCTGAGTCATGTGCTTCAAAGTGGCGACCAAGTGGAGATTCTCACATCAAACTCTCAGCATGTAAAGGAATCTTGGATTTCGTTCGTTTCTACGGCTAAGGCACGCAATAAGATACAAGGCATTCTTCGCCGTGAGGCTCGTGAACAGCAGAAGCGCGGTGAGCAGATTCTTACAGAATTCCTTCGTGAGCATGGACATGACATTTCTACTGTCACTGTGGAAAAACTCTGTGCTTTGCATGGAAAAGACAAGCACGAGAACTTGCTGATGGAAATAGGCAATGGCGCAATAGTCCTTGGTGAAAGTGATGTGAAGGCTGTCAATAGCGAAAAGTCGATTGTTGCATCTGCAAAATCTGGCGGAAAGTCTTGGAAAGATTATGTTCCTTTCTTGGGAAAGAAGAAGTCTGCTGCTATCAAGAAACAGGACTATATCATTGTTGGTGAGGACTTTAACCGTAAGAAACCAGTCTATATTACAGACCAGAACATTTCGCAGTTCATCTTCCCTAAGTGTTGTCACGCTATTCCTGGCGACGATGCCCTCGGCTTCATCGATAGAAATAATCACATCGTTATCCACAAGCGTGATTGTTCCATTGCAAACAAACTTAAGGCAAGCTATGGCAATCGCATTATTGACATTAAGTGGGATATGCACCAGCAGCACACTTTCACAGGTGCAGTCACGCTTACAGGTATTGACCGTGTTGGAATGATTCACGATATTGCCGACATCGTTTCCGATAAGATGAACATAAACATCACGAAACTCCTCATCACTGTGAACGACGAAAACCTTTTCGAAGGAACGATTGAATTCCGTGTTCACGATCGCGATGACTTGAAGCATATTATTAAGGAACTAAAGGCGATTCAGGGAGTTCAGGAAGTGAAGCAGAAGTAAAAATCTCTATGGGAAACGCATCAAAACTCATAGGAATACGCATCAAAACTCATAGGAATACGCATCAAAACTCATAGGAATACGCATCAAAACTCATAGGAATACGTGTCAGAACCGTGTAGAATAATTTTGCAAACACAGATAATTCCAAAGGAAATGAATTTTGCAAAAAATCTATCATCTGTCACAGCGCGGCTGTAAGATGTTGAAAATCAGTTTGATAGGTGCTTGGATGTGTGCTTAACCTGTCACAATCTGTCACATTCCTGTCACACACTTTTCACGCCAAGTGGCATCTCGAACTCGTGACAGATTGTGATAGGTTGTGACAGATTTGAATAATCTGTCACAAATGTATCTTGTTTATCATCAGGTAGTTACGGCGGTGATGTGACAGGTGACAGATTATTCTGGATAATGCTCATTACCATAAACGAAAAAGGCGCAAACCTTATTGAAGGAATGCGCCTTATCTCTTTTGCTGTTATGCAAAATTAGAAGCTGTAACCTGAGAGTGGGTTAGCGAAATCGAGCTCGTCACGGTTGAGCCAATCGTTGTGGATGATGTTGAAGTAACCAACATTACCATTAGGGTCAGTGTAACGACCTACACCTGGGAACTCTGAGCTAGTTACCCAAGAGTAACCTACAGTACCGCCACCACCGTAAACTACAGAGCCTACGAGGATTGCGTTTTCAACTTCTGCGTTCATTACAGTAGTTGAAGGAGTTGAATAGATTTTCATTTTAATATTAAAATTTAAAGTGTTAATAAATAAGTTAATAACATATTCACTGCAAAGGTACATACATTATAGAATATAGACAATATAGTTTCTTCTTTTTTTGTGTCCTGTTTTATGATTTTGTGATTTGTGTCAATTGCTGTGTGCGTTAACTTTGGCGATTTAAAAGAAAAAGTGTAATTTTGTCGCGTGAAATAAATATGTCACATTAAATATGAAACACGAAGATTATTTGTCGCGTGCTTGCGAGCTTGCAGAAGAGAATGTGCTGAATGGCGGCGGTCCTTTTGGTGCTGTTATCGTAAAGGATGGTGAGATACTTGCTGAAGGTGTGAATCGTGTTACACCTTCGTGCGATCCGACTGCTCATGCGGAGGTCAATGCTATTCGTAAAGCTTGCCAGAAGATAGGAGATTTCCAATTGAAGGGTTGTACCGTTTATTCTTCTTGCGAACCTTGTCCGATGTGTTTGAGTGCATTGTATTGGGCAGGTGTTGAGCATATTTATTACGGAAATACCCAACAGGATGCTGACGATATTGACTTCAGCGACAAGTTCATCTACGACGAACTGGCTGTTCCTCAGAAAGAACGCCAACTTCCATGTGAACATCTTGATGTGCCAAGAAGACTGAGAGCATTCAAGATGTGGATGGATAAGAGCGACAGAGTCGCGTATTAAACACTAAACACTAAATACTAAACATATAAATATATAAACCATTATGATTAAACTTGATATCACAAAAGCAGCGTCTTTCCTTGCAGAAGGTGCAGTTGCTGCTCTTGAACCACAGGTAAAGGCTGCACAGCAGTCACTTGAAGATGGTACTTGCCCAGGTAACGACTTCCTCGGTTGGCTCCACCTTCCTTCTTCTATTACTCCAGAATTCCTTCAGGAAATTCAGCAGTGTGCAAATGTTCTCCGTGAGAAGTGCGAAGCTATCGTTGTTGCAGGTATCGGCGGTTCTTACCTCGGTGCAAAGTGCGTTATCGAAGCTTTGAGCAATAGCTTCTCATGGCTTGTAAACGATAAGAGTAACCCAACAATTCTCTTCGCTGGTAACAATATCGGTGAGGATTATCTCTACGAACTCACAGAGTATTTGAAGGGCAAGAAGTTCGGTGTTATCAACATCTCAAAGTCTGGTACAACAACAGAAACTGCTCTCGCTTTCCGTCTCTTGAAGAAGCAGTGCGAGGATCAGTGTGGCAAGGAGATGGCAAAGGATGTTATCGTTGCTGTTACTGATGCTGTCAAGGGTGCTGCTCGTACTTGTGCTACAAAGGAAGGATACAAGACATTCGTCATTCCTGACAATGTTGGTGGTCGCTTCTCTGTGCTTACTCCTGTAGGTCTTCTTCCAATCGCTTGCGCTGGCTTCGATGTAGTAAAGCTCGTAGAAGGTGCACAGAAGATGGAAACTGTTTGCGGTAAGGATGTTCCTTTCGCAGAAAACCCTGCTGCTCAGTATGCTGCTGTTCGTAACGCTCTCTACCAGAATGGCAAGAAGATTGAGATTATGGTCAACTATCAGCCAAAGCTTCACTTCTTCTCTGAGTGGTGGAAGCAGCTTTACGGCGAGTCAGAAGGCAAGGACCTCAAGGGTATCTTCCCTGCATCTTGCGACTTCACAACAGACCTTCACTCTATGGGACAGTGGATTCAGGATGGTGAACGTACTATCTATGAGACAGTTATCAGCATCGAGAAACCAAACAACACAGTTCTCTTCCCATCAGACGAAGAAAACCTTGACGGCTTGAACTTCCTTGCTGGCAAGCGTGTTGATGAGGTTAACAAGATGGCAGAGCTCGGTACTCAGCTCGCTCACGTTGATGGTGGTGTGCCAAACATCCGCATCTCTGTTCCTGAACTCAACGCTTATTATCTCGGTCAGCTCATCTACTTCTTCGAGATAGCATGTGGTATCAGCGGAAACGTTCTCGGCGTAAACCCATTCAACCAGCCAGGTGTTGAGGCTTACAAGAAGAATATGTTCGCTCTTCTCGAGAAGCCAGG
>JAKSLI010000050.1 GCA_024401305.1 Bacteroidaceae bacterium
AGTCTCATTGATTTACATGATATTTTAATAATCCCCTTAATTCCCTTTCGTATTGCTTGGCATCCTTGAAGACAATGCCTTTCATGCCTAAGCGTCTGCCTGCATCGACGTTTTCGGCTCTGTCATCGGTAAAGATGCACTCTTCGGGTTTTAGGTTGAACTTGGTGAAGAGTCGGTGGTAAATCTCGGGTTCGGGCTTGATGACATGTTCTTCGGATGATATGATTTGTCCGTTGAGAAGTTGGAAGATTGGGAATTGCGTCATCGTGATATGCACTTTGCTGCACCAGTTTGTCAGGCCGTAGAGCTTGTGTCCTTCGGCTTTGAGACGGGAAAGAAGGTTGTACATTCCTTCAATTTCGTGGGTGACAATCTCAGGATAGTGTTCGCAGAAGAGACGAATCTCAGGTTCGAAGTCTGGATTCTTTGCGATGACTTCCGCAATGATTTCATCGAACGACTGTAGCTCACGGTCGAGACGCTGAGCGATGTTGTCGTTATAGAGCACGGGAAGGAAGGCATAGCAGCGCTCTGTGTCAGGGATGTATTTGCGGAAGAATGCCTCGAAGTCGAAATCAACGAGGACTTTTCCGAAGTCGAATATCAGGTTCATGATGGAATTGGCAATTTACAATTGGGGGTAAAGTCCAAGGTGCGGGCGAGGATGCCTTGGGATATGAGTTGCGAGGGAGTGCCTACGGTCAATCCGCTCTGTTTGTCAAGCAGCCAGATGGTGTCGGAGAACTTGGTGGCTTGCTCGAGGTCGTGGGTTGAGAGAAGAATGGTCTTGTGGTGGTTGTGAGCGAGATCGCGAAGGATTCTCATCGTGCTAATCTTGCTTGGATAATCAAGAAAAGATGTGGGCTCATCAAGAAGGATGACGGGTGTCTGCTGAGCGAGAGCCTTGGCAATGAGGACTTTCTGGCGTTCTCCGTCGGAAAGCTTGGATGCCAGGCGATTTACATAGTCAGACATTCCCACGGTTTCAAGACTTTCGGCAATGAGAGAACGGTCTTCCGATGAGAGGCTTCCCCAGAATCCGGTGTAAGGGCTTCGTCCGAGTGCTACGAGATCGAAGACGGTCATGGAAGGATCTGGAGATGTGGCGGGTGTGACGATGCTGAGAAGTCGAGCCCTTTCGCGAAGACTGTAGGCACCGAGCGACTTGCCGAAGTAGGTTATTTCGCCTCCGAGAGTTGGCTGCATACCGGCAAGAGTACGCAGGAGAGTGGATTTTCCGCAGCCATTACGGCCAACGAGGCTGACAAACTCCCCCTCATGAAGCGTGCTGTTGATGATAGGGAAGGTCAGGGATTTGGAGCTCGACGATGAATCGTCGGGAACGGTGGCTGTGTAGCCTATTTGGGTATTGAGGAGTTGCAACACCATGTCATTTATGATTTTTGATGTATGATTTACGGATTTCTTTCGCCATGCCGAGAACGGCTGGGAATAGTCGATTCATTTATGTATTTACGATTAGGATTGTTGTGATGATGAGAACCGATAGGATTTCTGCTGTCATGCAGATGCGGATGCTCCTTTTCATGTCGGCAAAGGTGAGCGGACGAGGATTGTCGCCGATGTATGGCTTGTAGAATTCCTGTCCGAAATAGTTGTGTGGACCTCCGAAACGACAGTCAAGGATGGTGGCGAGGGCGGCTTCTGGCCATCCGCTGTTGGGAGATGCGTGTTGTGGTCCGTATTTTATGGTTCGTAATGCACAATTCGTAATGCGTAATGATAAAGGCCGCATGATAAAGGCTGCTATGAGAATGAGAGATGCGGTGATGCGGGCTGGGATGTAGTTGGCAATGTCGTCGATGTGTGCAGCCCAGCAGCCGAAGGCTTTGTACCGTTCGTTCTGATAGCCTATCATGGAGTCGAGGGTGTTTATCATTTTGTATGCCATAGCCCCAGGAACACCGAGGAGAAGGAACCAGAAAAGTGGGGCAATGACTCCATCGGAGAGATTCTCTGCAAGTGTTTCCAATGCTGCCGTGCGAACTTCCTGTTCGGAAAGTTGTGCCGTGTCGCGACCAACGATACGCGCAACTTGTCGGCGACCTTCGTCAAGACCATGCTCCAAGGCTTCAAAGACCATGCGAACTTCTTTGCGTAGGGTGTGGCCAGCAAGGCAGAAGAAGAGGAGCAGAGCGCCTATGGCGTGAGGTAAGATGGAAGGGAACCCGAAAGCGAAACTTTCGGGAACGGTGGCTGCTTCGGGAACGGTGGCGAGGGTGAGGATGCCCCATGTGAGGATGAAGACCCCACAGATGCTTATAAGTGAGAAAAGTGCGCCTTTGAGTTTGCGATGGCTGCCATTGTTCAGATGACGTTCGCCAAAGGCTATCCATTTTCCCATGTAGACTATAGGATGTGGAAGCCAAGCGGGATCGCCAAGGAGAAGGTCGAGAAGCCAAGCGATGAGAAGAACTGGTATCATTTACAATTTACGGATTTATAATTTTTCAAAGCACTGATGAGTTGGTTATTATCATCGGGCGTTTGTACGGCAATGCGGAAATGCTGTTGAGTTAGTGTTGGGAAGTTGCTTGCATCGCGTATCAGAATGCCATGATGATTGGCAAGGTAATCTTTCAACTCGCGTGCAGAGCCATTGGGAAGTTGGCAGAGCAGCATGTGCGAATCTGAGTGGGATGTGAGAATGCCAATTTCATGAATTTCTTCCTCCATACGCTGTCGCTCTGCGAGCAGTGTGGCGAGTGGAAACTGAAACTCTACGCAATGAGCAATGAGATATTTGCCTGCTTCGATAGCAAGGGTATTTACCGACCATGGCATGCGTTGTGAATTGACTCGTTCTAGCAGACGACTGTTGGCAATGATGTAGCCTAAACGAAGACCAGGTACGCCATAGTCTTTTGTCATGGAACAGAGCATGATTGCGTTATCGTGACTTACGATGTCGAGAGCTGACGGAGTGTCCTGATCGGTGTAAGCAGCATAGCTGGAATCAATGACGAAGATGTCTGCGGGATGAGATGCGATATCATGAAGCAACCGCTGCTTTGGAATAACATGTCCGGTAGGGTTGTTGGGATTGCAGAGCCAGGTCAGGAGGCTAGGCCTGCCCGACGGAAAAGCGTCGGGAACGGTGGTAGCTTCGCGACAGGCATCTGCATATTCCGAGAAAGTGGGTTGCGGAATGACGGGATGATAATCATGGAAGGCTCTTGCTATGAGATAGATAGCCTCTGTAGCTCCATTTGTGACCATAATCTCATTGCAGCTAACACCATGAAACTCTGCCAGTGACTTCTCCAATGACAGAGGTGATGGTTCGGGATAACTCGTGATGAGATGCATAGATTTCTTCAGGTGCTCATAAAGCCCCTGATGCGAGAAACCGGCATAAATGTTGGATGAGAAATTTATCCTTACATTTGCGTAATTGTGTATGTCGTCTCCGTGTCCGTTAATCATTCCAACTGTATATTTTGTTTATATCCACATGTTTGCGAACATGCTCAGCAAGGCGTTCGAAAGGGTCTTCCGCTGTAGAGCCCGAAGCGGACGCTTCGGGAACGGTGGTGGAGGCGACAGAACCCGACGGAAAAGCGTCGGGAACGGTGGTAGCTTCGGGAACAGTGGCGGAGGCGATAGAGGCCGACGATAACTCGCCGGGAACGGTGGCTGCTTCGGGAACGGTTGCCATGTCCTTTAGAAGATAATCGATTACTGGTTTGTTATCGAGAATGCCATGGATGTAAGTGCCAAGAACATTATCGGTAATGATGAAATCGCCTACGGCTTTGCCATCAGAGACAAATGTGCTCTCGCCTTGGTGAATCTCATAACCGTGACATTGCTCGCCTTCAAAGAGGAACTCTACCTGACGCGTTGTTTTCTCTTGTGTCATGGTGGTATGGATGTCAAGGAGTCCAAGTCCTGGCAGAGAAGGGATTGTGCCTTCTATGCCATCAGGATCGTTGACAATCTGTCCGAGCATTTGGAATCCACCGCAGATGCCTACGATTGTTTTGCCTGCCTTGTGAGCCATTATTATTGCCTTTGCAACGCCATTGCGACGCAGTTCAAGAAGGTCGTCGAGTGTGGATTTCGTGCCAGGCAGTATTATGATGTCTGCTGTTTCGATATCCACCGTATTGCTTGAATAAAAAAGATTTACACGCGGGTCGCGTTCCAGTATGTTGAAGTCGGTGAAGTTGCTGATATGCCGAAGCATAACGACTACAATGTTTATCTTTCCATCGACAGGCGCATGTTGTTTCTTTTCAAGAGCCACGCTGTCTTCCTCCTCAATATTGATATTAGGAAGCATGGGCACAACGCCCAAAACAGGAACTCCACAGATGTCTTCCAGCATCTTTCGTCCGCTCTCGAAAAGCCGGATATCGCCACGAAACTTATTGACTATGATACCTTTGATGCGCTTGCGATCTTCAGGCGTTTGGAGCATTATGCTGCCATAGCAAGAGGCAAAGACGCCTCCGCGGTCGATGTCGGCAACAAGGATAACATTTGCATCTGCATAGCGTGCCATAGGCATGTTAACAAGATCCGAGTCACGCAAGTTAATCTCGCTGACACTTCCAGCACCTTCCATGACGATTGGATTGTAACGAGCAGAGAGACGGTCGAAAGCCTCATGGACAGCCTGCCGCAACGTCTCGCGTCCTTCTTTGCGGAAGTATTCGTATGCAGAACGATTGCCTATAGGTTTGCCGTTGAGTACAACCTGTGTGGTATGCTCACTGTTAGGTTTCAGAAGCAGAGGATTCATGTCCGTATGTGGGGGCAATCCGCATGCCTCAGCTTGAACAGCTTGTGCACGACCTATCTCAAAGCCGTCCGGAGTGGCAAAGGAGTTGAGTGCCATATTTTGCGCCTTGAACGGAGCTGGTTGAAAGCCGTCCTGCTTGAATATGCGACAGAGTGCAGTGGCGATGATACTTTTGCCCACATCGCTTCCAGTACCTACGAACATTATCGGTTTCAATGGTTTCATAGATTTCATTGTTTCTGGGATGTCAGTTTGTTCCATAATGTTTCGAATCCTGTTTCTGCCCAATACCAGTGAGTATATCCGGCAATAACGTTTTTGTATCTGTTTACGAGGGCATGTGGAGTAGTGATGTCGGAGTAGTGGAACTCGTGTCCTTTCATGCCGTTATGCTCGCGATAGCCAAGATGAAGTCGAGCATCTTTCATCGTAGCACTGAAAGGAAAGACCCCACACATCGGCACGTTGTCAATATCATTGCAGAGATACATGAAGCCGCCACATTCAGCAAGAATACGTCCACCCTGCTGAGCATAGTCATATATCTGCTGGCAGATGGAATGATTATTTCTGATTTCTGGGAGAAATAGTTCTGGATAACCTCCAGGCAGGTAAAGGAGATCGCAATGAGGCAGCAACTCGTCGTGAAGTGGCGAGAAGAACTTTACGGTGCCAATCTCCTTCAGAGCATCTATGTTGGCGCGATAGATGAAGTTGAAAGCTTCGTCGCGTGCTATCAATACTCGATTCATTTACAATTTACGGATTTACGATCTTATCGATGTTTACATGAGCCATAACCTCGTCGGCAGCAGCATTGATGAGGTTTTCGAGTTTCTCCATTTCTGCGATGGAAAGTCCAAGATGTCGCGATGGAACAGAGAGTTTTTCGTTGCGTTTAAGGTATCCCAGACATTCCAATCCCACATCTTCACATGCTTGCTTGAGCATAGAGAAATGGCGTTCAGAACCAACCATGTTGAAGACTACACCCAGAATGCGCGGATTGCATCCTTCCGGACGGAAGTTCTTGAAGCCGTAAAGTAGTGGAGCGATGCTGTATGCCGTGGATTTTGCATTGACGAGAAGCACAATAGGAATGTCGAGAAGTGAAGCAATTTCCGCACTGCTGCCATGCCATCTGTCGCGACCGTCATAAAGTCCCATGACACCTTCAACAACGCAGATGTCGGCATTCTCGGAATAACGCGTAAAAATATCCTTCACATGCTCCTTGGTTGCCATTACGATGTCAAGGTTTACGCTCTCCTGTCCTGATGCCTGATGGTGGAACATCGGGTCAATATAGTCAGGACCGCATTTGTATGGCTGCACTTTGAGCCCCCTCCGCTTCAGGGCACGAAGGAGTCCCATGGTGAATGTCGTCTTGCCACAGTTTGAGTTTGTGGCAGCAATAAGAACCTTTTGCATTTACGATTTTCAATTTATAATTTTGCTGTTCTGTCTGAAAATTTGCACAAAGGGGTCTGACCCTTTTGTGCAAATTTAAGCAAATTCAAGCCAGTTGCAGAGGATAAGCAGTAATATATAATTGTATGATTCCATGATGATGAATGTTGCTCCGCAGCAATCTCCAGTGTAACCTCCAATTCTGTGTTTCATCCAACGGAATAATAGGAATAGAATAGGCGCGTTTAAGGTGATGACAGAGAGCAATATTGGCAGTAGCGGAAGTCTGCCACGGTTATAGACCAACTTGTTCTTTGCAGCTTCTGCATTGCGGGCGTATGGTAGGAAATATACAATCATCGAACTAACAGCTTTACTCAGTACGTCAATGCCTAAGATTGAGAGTGCCACAATCCATAAGGTAAGAATGGCGGCAAGTGACGAAAGTACTGTCCAGAGAAGGAGATGATAGAGTATCAATCCAAGGACTCCGTATGAACCGATGAAAGAGTCCTTCATTATTCTCAGAGTGCGTTCGCGGTCTGCATCAAAAGAACCTGTTGAATTGCCACCGAAACCATCACAGAAATCGGCAAAACCGTCTTCATGAAGTGCACCAGTGAGCAGCACTCTGCTGATGATGGCAAGTACAATAGCCACATTTACAGGCAATAGCAGCGAAGCAGCGTAGAACACGCTCATCATTAAGCCTCCGGTAAGCAATCCTGCCAAGGGCCATAGAGGCACAATGTTTTCGTAGTGTTTGCTTTCCAAGGTTGTAAGTCTCCAGAAAGGCAGCCGAGTAAAGAAACTCATTGCGGCTAAGATTTGTTTCATCAGAAATATTTTGTTATTTGTGCATGTTGGAAATTGTCCATCTCGTTTATCATATTGACAGCAGATTGTACTATAGGATAAGCGCAGATAGCACCTGTACCTTCGCCTAATCTGAGACCAAGATGCAGAAGAGGCGCGGCTCCCATGGCATCAAGCATGTGCTTGTGACCGCCCTCATCGCCACAATGGCCGAAGATTGCATACCTCATTACGTCAGGATTCATGTCTCTTGCCACAAGCATACATGCCGTCATGATGAAACCGTCAACGAGAATAAGCATTCCAAGTTCTGCAGCTTTTAGCATACCACCGACAGCAGCCGCCATCTCCAGACCGCAGAAATATTGTCCGATGGAAGGGCGTTCTGCCTGTCTGTGATAGTTTTCTACCGCCTGTCTTAGCACTTCATATTTATGGCGTATGCCATCGCTGCTGAGTCCGCTGCCAGCACCTACACATTCTTCCAACGGAATGTCAAGCAATAGGTGCATTATGATGCTTGAAGGAGATGTATTGCCAATGCCCATCTCTCCAAACGAAACGATGTTACAACCTTCACGATGGCAATCTTCCACCATTTCTGCGCCTACAGCAAGTGCCTTCTCCCAATCTTCGTCTGTCATTGCCGATTCATGAAGGAAGTTCTTTGTACCATAAGCAATCTTTCGGTTGATAATCTTATTATCCGTGTCGTTGGAATCTGTTGCAATGAGTTGCTGTGGCAAGTCGTAATCCACTCCCACATCAACGATGCGCAGTTTGAATCCGTGCTGACGGCAGAACATGTTTACACCACCTCCACCGCGTGTATAGTTTATCATCTGTTGCCATGTCACCTCACGAGGAGAGAAAGAAACGCCTTCTCGTTCTATGCCATGATCGCCACCAAAGAGAATGTGGCAAGGGCGAGACAGCTGAGGTTCAAGAGTCTGTTGCGCCAAGCATATCTGAAAGGCGAGCGTTTCCAATCGTCCCAATGATCCTTTGGGTTTATTGAGATTATCTATCTTGGATTGTATATGTTCTTTAGTTACCATGTTTGAGGTTATAAAGATTTATGATTTTTGATTTAGGATGTATGATTTAGTGCTTTATCTTAACAGCTATTCCTGACACCATAAGGGTTACTTCTTCTGCTTTAGCGGCTACATATTGGTTCAGCCCACCTAAAAGGTCAGTGAACCTACGCTGAACGGCATTGCTGCTTGTTCCGCCCATGCCGATCTCGTTGGTGACAAAGATGAATGTAGAGTCCTGCATCGTGAATTTGTCGAACTCTTTTTTCATCTCATCCAATATGCATTGGCTTTCCTTTTGGAACTCCATTGAAACCTCTGAAACATTTGAACCCACTGAAGCACCTTCAAAGAAGAAATTGGTTGCCCAAAGCGTAAGGCAGTCTATCAGTATCACCTTGCCTGTCAAGTCATGTTTTGAGAGATATTTCTCCTCCTCTATATTCGTCCATTGTGGTCCGCGCCGTTGCTGATGAATACGAACCCGCTCACGGAAATCGTCATCCCATATATGTGCCGTAGCCATATAGACGGGATTATCCGAAAGCGACAAGGCAAGTTGTTCGGCGTAAACACTCTTTCCTGAGCGCTGTCCGCCAGTTATCAGTATTATCTTGGACATATCGTCATCTGTTTTTTCGTTTCAGTAATACATAGAGGGCAACAGGTGCTCCTATCAGTGCAGTTACGGAGTTGATGGGAATCACACCGTTGGCTCCAGGCAGTTTGCTTACCAGATTGCAAACCAACGCAAGAGCCATGCCGCACAGCATGGTGGCAGGAAGCAGTATGCGATGGTCGCTGGTCTTGAATATGCCGCGTGCTATATGTGGCACGGCAAGTCCTATGAACATTATCGGACCGCAATATGCAGTTACCACAGCGGTAAGTGTTCCAGCCATGGTTATTGTCAACATTCGTGTACGCTTTACATTCAGTCCCAACCCGAGAGCATTCAGTTCTCCAAGTAGCATCATGTTCATAGGTTTTGCAAGAAGCATGCAAAGAGGAAGTATCACGGCTGTAATGCAAATAAAGACATTAACCTGACCTCCCGAGACACGTGAGAAAGAACCAAGTCCCCAAATAACGTAGGCGTGAATGTCTTCTTCGGTGGAATAAGCCTTCAACACCCCGATTATGGCAGTTGCTATGTAGCCTATCATCACTCCCGTAATGAGCAATGTTGCATTTCCTGTCACTCTTTTCGACAGCCACACAATGAGCATCATGACGCTCATCGCACCTGCTATTGCTGAAATGGTGACGGCTGTGTTGCCTATAACACCGAAGCGCGACAGACTGATGCCACCGATAGCACCACTAAGCAAAAGCACGATAGCCACACCAAGACTAGCCGCACTCGATACGCCAAGTACGGACGGTCCAGCCAGAGGGTTGCGGAATATCGTCTGCATCTGAAGTCCCGCCACGGATAGCCCAGCGCCGCATGTCATGGCAGTCATAGCCTGTGGCAATCGGATTTTCATTACCACCGTTTCCCACAGATCGCTTCCGAAATCTACGCTGCCGGTTACGATGTTGCAGAGCATCAGCAGTGGAATGCTTATTATGAGTATTATAAATAGTAAAGAGTTTTTCATATTTTTCACTTTTCATTTTTCATCTTTTATCAAGTGTACTTCCAGTTCTCCGTCAGGAAAAACCTTTCGGCAATGTTCAGTGCATTTCTGTTCTATTTCCTTGAAGAACGATGGCGGCATCACGCCCCACAGTTCGCGTGCCATCTTCACTCCCCATCTGCTCAAGTCGGCAGCCACTTTATGCGAATGCGTGTCAAGATGTCCGTCTGCAAGCTTTACGGCTTTGCCTATCATTATTCCTAATACGACTCGCTGGAAACCTTCCTTGCGAGCTTTCTTCAAGGCTTCGCCGATGAAGTTGCCATAGTGCACAACACGCAGATCAGGCTCCATGGCTTTCAGGGCGTTTTCGCCTTTCTTGCCTGAAGCGAAGCCTATGGCGGTACAGCCAATAGCCCTTGCAACTCGCAGTTCGCGACCGATGCTCTCTACGAAAGCTTCGTTGCTTAGTGGAGACACAATGCCCGATGTACCTATTATGCTTATTCCGCCTATTACGCCCACTTTATGGTTGAATGTCTTGTGCCATAAAGCTTCACCGTCCTCTACGGAAATCTCTATATCTACGCCTGATGATGTCAAACTGCGTATTTCATCGCTTATCATCTTGCGTGGAGTTGGGTTTATGGCCGGTTCACCCACAGGTGTTCCAAGTCCCGGAAGAGTTACGCGACCAACGCCACTACCTTGCAAAAACACGATCCTTTCGTCATCGCGCAAACTGACTTTCGCTGTTATTCGGCAGCCCTTTGTCACATCGTAGTCATCGTTCTGTTCCTTGACTACAGTGGCAAGCCCTGAAACCTTTGAACCCTCTGAAACTTTTGAAACTTCTAAAATGGGAATTGTCAGAACTTCGCCATCGGGCAAGCTGAACATCACTTCCTCGGGAAACTCGTCCGTCAATAGTGATATCAAGGCTGCCTTCGTTGCTGCCGTGGCACATGCACCTGTTGTAAGTCCTATTTTCAGTGGAAAGAACTCCGGCACGACACTCTGTATTGCTCGTCTCAATGAGTGCTGCCCATCGACGAAAATCCAGTTCTTGGGCAATGCAGGGCATTCCACCACATAGACCTTCAGACCAAGTCCCAAGGCTGCTTGCACCTTTACCTCATAGCCACCGCTTCCACCGCTTTCCTTTGTTAGTATGGCATCACATCCGCATTCCTTCATCATGGATTTTTCGTCTTCCAGAGAAGGCATTGTGAATTCTGAAGCCTTTGGAACCCCTGAAACTTTTGAAACTGGATAATAGAGTAGTTTATCCTCGGGAAAACCGTTTTCGCTGACTATGTCCATGCTCTCCTTGCGTGGTAGAATGCGGAACATAGTGTCATGCTTTTCCCAATAATCCTTCAGTTTACTGATTGTGTTTACGCCAGATAGCGCAAGAAGTTTCTTGCATCTTATCTCCTTGACAGCCTCACGCCAATCCCTTAGGTAGGTAACGTCATTTCTATGTTCTGAGAACTTACGCCTCAATCTTATCACCGTTACGCCACTATTAGCGATGTTCTCGTGAAGAGCTTCTGCAAATGGATGAGCCGCATCAACGATACATTTTATGTCGTGCGCCTCGCAGAAGTTTTTGATATTTTCTGCGGTCATCCCGCCGATTAGTCGTTGCCCGTTATGGAGCATAACTTCCTGACTACCACTCTTCGTAGAGTAGTAGAACGGTTTGCCCGCCTGCTCACAGACATCAACGGCAATCCTGCCTTCTGTTGTACCGCCAAAGACCAGTATCATTTATTCCCCTTTCTGAACATGTGGGTGAAATGACCGTCATAGAGTTTGCTGAGTCCTTGACGGTTATCTATCGCTTCGCCAACAACAATCATCGTTGTCAGCGTAAGGTTATTCTCTTTAAGGATTGATGCAAGATTCTTTAGCTGTCCACGGTAGATGCGTTGATCCTTCCATGTCAGTTTGTAGCATGCCGCAACAGGAGTTTCTGGCGAATAACCTCCTTCAATGAGTTGGCGCTGCACTTCATCAACAATGCTGGCAGAGAGGAAAATACACATCGTACTCTGATGTGAGGCAAGCAGTTGCAACTTCTCCTTTTCTGGCATTGGCGTACGTCCTTCGCCGCGTGTAAGGATTATCGTCTGACAACGCTCAGGGATAGTAAACTGCGATCGGAGTTCTGCTGCAGCAGCAAGGAAAGAAGAGATGCCTGGAGTAATGTGATAATCCATCCCGTATTCGTCGAAAAATGCCATTTGTTCTTGGATTGCCCCATAGATACAAGGGTCACCCGTATGTAGTCGCACTACGAGTTGTCCACGGTCGTAGTATTCCTTCATCAGCTGAAACTGCTCTTTCAAGTTCATGTCGGCAGAAGACCGTACTGCACATCCTTCCTTGGCATAGTATGTCAGCTCCTTTGGCACAAGACTTCCTGCATACAATATCAAGTCTGCCTGCTCAAGAAACCTCTTTCCACGCACACTGACAAGTTCCGGATCGCCAGGTCCAGCACCAACAATTTCTATATGTCCACCTGAAACCTCTGGAACCTCTGAAACCTCAGACCCATATGCCACCGTTCCCGAGGCGTTAGCGTCGGGCTCTGTTGCTCCCAATGCCCAAGTGAAATACACCCCATTGCAGCAGCCTTTTGTTTTCTCTACCCTAAGCTTGTTGCCGTTCTTCATAGCACATGCTTCAGCTACGCCATAGCAACCAGTCACCTCAAAGACCTTCTCCGAAGGATTAGGAACAGCAACGCCAGACAGTTCTTCCGCCTTGTATATCTTCATTTTAGCCCATGGCAACAACTCGCACAAGCGACTGAGCATCGGCTCCTGAGCTTTTAGTTCAATAGTTGCTATCCTTCTTATTTGGTCAAGACAGATTCCTTTTTCTTTAATTTCATCCAATAGCTTGTCGGCACATTGCTCTGGAGCATTCTTTTGGCAACCGAAACCCAGAGCCAGTCCTTTGTCTAGGGTAATCGTCAAAGTATTCTCTGCAACAGTTATCCAAACCTTGTAATAGCCGCCTTTTGGATTCTGTGTCACATTGTCAGGCATAGTGTCACGCAGATATGCTGTACCCTCATCTTCTTGCTCCAAGCACAGTGCAGTAGGTTCACCATTGACGAAAGCCGCAATAGCCTCATTCATTTCCTTGCGGTCAACAGGAGCTTGTTTCCAACCGAATCGTTTCGCAAGAGTGTCAAGCCCCCACAATCCCATATTGTCGCTTTGCGTAGTGATAACAGCCTCACCTCCCAGAACGTTTGCAATCTTGCGAGCCAAGTCATTTGCACCTCCTATATGTCCCGACAATACAGGAATTGCATATTTGCCAGTAGAATCTACGCAAACCACGGCAGGATCGGAGTATTTGTCTTCTATGATAGGCATAATCTTACGAACACAGATGCCCAAAGCACCCACGAAGACAATAGCCTCACCATCGTGCTGTATATTCTCCTTCTTGAGAATATCTGCTATGCGCTTGCCCTGTTCATTTATGTATTTATAGTGAATCATTGTGCTTTAATAATGTAAATAGGGTTATGGTCATCAATTGCCATGTGTATGCAGGATGTTATTGTCATTCCAACCTCAGAGATGCCTTCTTCAAACATTCTCTTGCTGTCTTCCGAAACGGAATTGAACACTATGCAGCATCCTGGATTCATCACTTCTTTCAGTTTCCGAATCATCTCTTTCAGCCTACCGCCATGCCCACCGATAAAGACTGCATCAGGCTTTGGCATATCCGAAAGATCCTGCTCAAGGAAGTCGCCTATGATGGTCGTGATTCCCGGTGCACCAAACTTTGTGGAGTTCGCACGCATCAGTTCGCTTCCTTCCTCACGAATCTCGAATGCAGTCACTTTCATGTGGGGAAACTGCAACTTCGCTTCGATACTCACGCTTCCTGTGCAGAATCCTACATCCCAAAACGAATCTCTGTTTCCAAGGTCAAGCAAGGCGAGCGATGTCAGTCGGATAGGCATCTTCGTTATCATCTTCGTCCTTCCGTTCAGAAGGTGGAAATCGCTCTCGGGAATGCCGAAAGGATGATTTCTTTCATTTGTACGCTGCAGGATAATGCAGTTTGGCACGCTATATTCGTCGCGCATTTCTACCACGCTTATCCTTTCTTCCTGCTCGTTGCCTAAGTTCTCGCCTACGGTCATGGTGTAATTGTCATAACCATATTCCTTCATTCTTTGCCAGATTGCATGAGGAGTCTTGTTCCTGTCTGTAAGCACACCTATCAGTCGTTCTCCATTTATGAGAGCTTCGTCAAACTTATCCCAAGGTCTTCCTGTAAGGGATACAACATGCATGTCGTGATATGGCAGTTTCATTCTGTGAGCCAACATTTGCAGAGAGTTGAAGGAAGGATAAACCGTCATTTTACATTCAGGATATTCACGCTGAACCGTATTGGCAAAGCCATAGAACAAAGGATCGCCAGAAGCAAAGATAACTATCTCCTCATACTTCTCATATTCACGGAATACATCCTTCAAGGGTACCGTGATGTCTATCCAAATGCAGTCGGCAGGCAAGTGTTTCTGCATTATCTCATGATGTCGCTTCCCGCCAGAGAACACCTTCCCTTCAGAGATAACTCTCATTACCTCTGGCGCAAACCACTGATTTCGAGAATCTGTTATGCCTATTATACTACAAGATTGCATGTGTCAAAGTTGTGAAATTGTACATTTAAATGGTAAATTGTACATGCTGCTTACACATCTCGTCCAGGTCTTAGCCTTTCCGCATCGTCAAATGTCAGTATGCTGTTTACAAGAGTTGCGGCAAGATTGCTGCCACCCTTGCGACCTTCTATGAGTATCTTTGGAATGTCTTTAAATGGTTTTACTGCATGTTTGCTTTCTTCTACATGCACAAATCCTACTGGCGCTCCTACTATGCCTTCCGGCTTGCATTTACCCTTGCGTATCAGTTCGCAGAGTTCCAAAAGAGCTGTCGGTGCGTTGCCAAAGGCAAAGAGTACACCTTTTCCTTCTGGATAATCCTCAAGCGCAAGTCTGATGCCTGCCTGAGCACGCGTTATGTTATGCGCCTTTGCCATCTCTGCCCCACGAGGGTCACTGATGTACGAGTGCACTTCTATGCCAAGTCTTTCAAGTGCACCCTTACGAATGCCCGAAGCCACCATGCTAACATCTGTTACGATGGCTTTTATCTGTCCGGATGCCACTTTATTGTATAGCGTTTCCGTTGCTTTTTCGTCCATCCATAGCAGATTTTCCATGTCGAAATCGGCTGTGGTGTGAACAGCATGAAGCATAGGCCATAGTTTCCATATCTCCACATCAGGGTTCTTCAGTTCCTTTCGTATCGTCTGGAAAGACTTTATCATAATCGACTGACCCACGTTCTTGCCTTCATCAGCCTGCTGACGGTAATAACCACGAGGAGTAATGAACTTTCCATTCCACTGATACGACTGACTATTGCCGATGATTACGATAGTGAACATGTCAACATCCTCTGGGTCAAATTCAGCGAGTGTGGTTATCTTTGCCTTCTGATCCGCGCGACCTGCCTGACGGACATAACCAACCGTTGTGTCTGCCTTGCGCTCTTGCATGAAAATCTCCTTGAGGCGGTGAAGCTGCCAGTAGCGCCCTTTGCTCTTTGGGTTGTAAATGGCTGTGACGAAGTCTCCCGTAGCGGCAGCTTTTATGCGCTTCTCTATCACTTGCCAAGGAGTCATAAGGTCGCTCATGCTTATAACGCAGAAGTCGTGTCCCATAGGAGCACCGAGCAACGATGCTGCCTTTTGGAAAGCACTTATGCCAGGCAGAGGAACTATCTCTATTGATTTACTATTTACCGTTCCCGAAGCGGACGCTTCGGGCTTTTCTGCTACCGTTCCCGAGGCTTTTCCCTCGGTCCCCCGTTCCTTCTTCATTTCGTATATTAGAGGTGTCATGCCGTAAATGCCGGCATCTCCACTGGAAATGACGCAAACCGTTTTCCCGCTTTCTGCCAATCGAAAGGCTTCCTCTGCACGGTCACGCTCTTTCTTCATACCCGTGTCAATGCACTCCGTACCGGGTTTAAGGTATGGAGTTATGAACTGAAAGTAGTATTTGTATCCTACAATGACATCGCTATCCCTTACTGCTTCAAGTACTGCAGGTGTGATGTCTTCAGGAGAACCGGGACCTATGCCGGCAACATATATTTTCATGATTTACAATTTACGGATTTTCTTTTTTTCTGCTACCGTTCCCGAAGCGAACGCTTCGGGCTTTTATTTTCATCACTTCACGAATCTCAGTGCAAGTGAGAGCATGACGGAGCGCCCTGGAGTTACTGTAGAGAAGTTTGAGTTCCAGTAAGATGTGTCACGCTTGTTTAAGATGTTCTCAATGCCCAAAGATGGCTCTACGACGATCTGCTTCAGAGTGATCGTGTGCTTGGTGTTGATGTCCCATTGCTGATATTCTGGAGCATATCCGTATGTGCTTGAGTAACGGCGACTTTGGATATGACCATTGATGTTTACGTTCAGCAGATAGTTGCTCCATGTGTGATTCCACGCCGCCAGAACATTGGAAACATTCTTCACACTCTTGTCAACTGGAGATTCCGTTATCTCGTATTCCTGAGTCTTTGCGTTGAGAGTCTTTGTCTTTGCTTTCGTGTTGTTGAAAGTGTGACCAAGGGAAACGCTAAAGCCCGCAGGAAGAAGTAGTTTAATGTTTGCAGAGACTCCCTTTATTGTAGCTTCATCTATATTGCTGCGCTGACGTATTGTAGTCCATCCTTCTGCAAAGAGGTCCGAGAGATGACTGTCGGCATCAATCTCTGCCTGAGTCATTGTTCGGTAGTTTATCATGTCGCGGATATTGTTGACAAATCCCGTTATGCCGGCGCTCAGCCATTTGTTGGAGTATTCGAGGTTGGCATTCCAGAAATCGTTCTTTTCCGGTTTCAAACCAGTATTGTTGATGGTATAGCGTGAAGAAGTCTTTGCCTGATCCGTAGCATAAAGCTGCGAGAGGGTAGGAGTGCGGTAGCCTCCGGCATAGCTTGCACGCAGACGAAGAGGCCCAACATGATAGAAGAGTGCAAGGTTTGGCGTCACGTTGCTGCCGAAGTTGTTGTTGTAGGTATAGCGCAAACCGAGCACTGCCTCAAGGTTCTTTACTATGCTAATCTCGTCCTGGGCAAAGACATTGTAGGTGTAAGTCTTCTCGCTGTTGATATTGTCGGACGTGCTATTGAGACTCTCCTGAATAAGTTCAATGCCGCCAGAGAGTTTGTTCCAGTCGTTAAGGCGGAAGATACCCCTGAGAGTTTCGTTATAGTAGTGAGTACGCTTGCGCGTTTCGTCGTACGCCTCCTTGTCGGCTGTCTGCCAATAGTCGTAAGCAGAGTTGAAATTGTCTGTATAGACATCAAGGTAAATATGGGTATTGCGGTTTGGTACCCATCTCGCGCCTGCTCCGATGTTGTATGACTTGTGATGCAGATCGTATGTATATGCTTGCTTCGAAGCGTAGGTGTAGTTCGTCTGCTTATTGCCATCGGCATCAGTTGTTGTTTTCTTCGACTGCGTGAAATACTGGGCATTGCGGTCGCGCAGAGTGGAGTAATCGTAATAGTTTCCCTTGGTATAGACATCCAGCTGATCGTTGAAACGCCATTCAAGTCTTTGGCTTACGTTGTCCGACTTGAAGCCTGTGGACATTGGTCTTCCCGTTAGCTTATACACCTCCGTATCTCCCTCGCTGAAAGCCTGATAGCGGTTTACTGACCAATTGTCTGCTTGCTGATGGGTGTAGGAAGTGTAGCTTGAGAACTTGCCTTGAGTGATGTCGATGTTTATATCGTCTGTCATGCGACCTTTGCTCTTGATCTGCGTGTTTGTGGAAACTTGCAGAGAGTTCTTTGACTCATCCGTAATGATGTTTACCACTCCGGCAATAGCTTCACTTCCGTAAAGAGCACTCGCAGCACCAGAGAGAATTTCTATTCGTTTGATGTTGGCTATGCTTATTCTGTTCCAACGGTCATCTCCACTTATGCGCTTACCGTTCTCAAGGATGAGCAGATAGTCGTCGCTTACGCCATTGAAGTTTATCGTTGTGCCCATGCCGTTTGTATGGGTAGTAATATTGCTGGTAAGTTTTGTGAGAGCATCCTGAAGGTTTGTGACTTGAGCATTTTGCAGTTCCTCGGCGCTGATTACCTTTACGGCAACAGGCGAGTTGTCTGCGCGGTGGAAAGTACCTGTACCAGTTACTGTGACTGGATTGAGAGTGATAGTACGGATACTGTCATTCTGTGCCAGCGCAGGTGTGGTAAGGCTGAGGATGGAAGCTGTAAGAAATGAGATTTTATTCACTTTAGGGTCGGGTTATAAGGATTTATGATTTTTGATTTATGATGTATGATTTTGTGTTTAGTATTTCGTGTTTAGTGTTAAGTATTTAGTGTTATTGATCAGTTCTTCTCCAAATAGAGTCTTGTATATTGTTGTCAACATTAAGCTTTCGTGCCAATACGAAGAAATAATCGCTGAGACGGTTGATGTAGGCGGTAACGTTATCGTCAACAACAGCTCCTGTCTTAGCCAGTCGCAGTATGCAGCGTTCTGCTTTGCGACAGACTGTTCGACAGACATGGGCAAAGGAAGCTGCGCGTGAACCACTAGGGAGAATGAACAGCTTTAGTGGAGGCAGAAGTTCCTGGAGGCGGTCGATCTCGTGCTCCACGTTCTCAACCATTTCTGGGGTAACGATATTTCCGGGACGTATCTCACGCTGTGAGTTGTCTGTTGCAAGATAGCCACCCACGACAAACAGTTTACCCTGAATATCAACGAGGAAATCAACGTCCTTCTGATCTGTGCAATATGTGATAAGCACTCCGACAAATGAGTTCAGTTCATCTACCGTTCCGTAGCTTTCCAGACGTTCGCAGCACTTGCTAACACGCTGTCCTCCAACGAGGGAAGTCTCCCCTTTGTCACCAGTCTTTGTATATACTTTCATATTATTAAGTCAAAGTCAAGGTCAAAGTCTATTTGATAATTTTATAGTATTTAGGCTCGTAATGTGGAAGGAGTTCCGGATGAAAAGCCTTTACGAAGTCTGCAAGAAGGAAATGAGGCTGAACGCCAGCAAGTTCGCGATAAGGTGTCTTGCTAAGGTTGCAGAATACGACATTCTTCTTCTGGTAGGCGTTCATCGCAGCGTAACGTTCGTCTTCAGCAGCAAGGGTGGCAAGGGTGAAATCTCCGTCGAACGAACCGTCTGTCTGCCAGAAGTCGGCATTTATTCCCTTGGCATAAACCGCCTCAAAGTCCTGTGTCACACCACCCGATTCCTTGTTGTCATTCATTACATAGTCGGCACCGGCATCCTTGAAGAGCTGCGCCATATAGCTGTTTCCACCAACGAAATACCAGCCGTTTCTCAACTGTCGTCCGCTGATTACCGTCGGCAGTTTCGTTTTCTTCGCGTAAGCTTTCTCCACCTCCTGCTTCAACACGGTGTATTTCTGCTCAATATCCGCGAATACGGCATTTGCCCTTTGAGTTTCACCCGTCAGCAAGCCTATAAGCTTTATCCATTCCGCTTGAGCCAGTGGGTGAGTTTCCTTGTAGCCATGGTGGGGAATCAGCGGGATGTTGCATTCTTTCAGGGCTTCAAAGCCACCGAATTTGCTTGCGCTTACGAGGATATAATCCGGACGAGCTGCCAAGACACTCTCAACATCGAAGTTGCCTTCCTTGCCAATGGTGACCGTCTGTCCGTCTTCCATCTGTTGCACTATTCTTGCAGAGAATACATTGCGAAGGGAGTTGGTGCCTACTATGTACTCTTCAAGACCGAGTGTCTCGAAATTGCCGAGCTGCAGAGCTGTGGTGCAGATGAATCTTGAAGCAGGTTTTGTGATGACGAAAGTCTCGCTTGGAGCATTCTTTACGGCAGGATCGGGATTGCTTATCGTAACATGAATGCCGTCCTGATGATAATCCACCTTCAGACCTTTGGCATATTTTATTTCCACAATCTCGCTATAGCTTCCGGCACGCTCAAGAACCGAGTCATGCTCATGGAAAAGATGGTCGGCAAGGAGTATCTTTTCGCTGTCCTGAGTGACGCTGCATGACGCCATCAGGAGGGTTATTTGTATGATGAAGAAGAGTCTTTTCATGTTAGCTCTTATAAACGGCAAAAGATAGGAACGCTGAAATAGCTTGTTTCAGCGGTCCTATCCGATGTTTTTTATTTTAATTCAACTTTCGCAAGCTCGCTTGCGAAACTATTAATTATTCCTCTGGATACATTGAGTGGTAAGCATCCTCGAGGAGCTCTGCATTCTTTGTATGGTTGATCCAAACCTGACGAATGCCAGGGAACTCAAGAAGACCCTTGAGAGTGCAGTTCTCGTCAGGCACGTTGAAGCCCATGTTTGTGAAGAACATCTTCCAGCTGGTGTCCTCAATCTCACCTTCGTCGTTCAGATCATACTTGCCATTCTCCCATGCATCGTCATCGCCTGCCATATCGTTGTGAGCGTGGTCACCTGCAATAGACATAAGAGGGTAGAGATACATGTTGCCTGATGTAAGACCTGCTGCCTTCATACGGTCATAAACGAATGGCTTGAAGTTTTCTGGCTGGTCAACGCAACCTACGAAGTAGTTCTTGTTGAGCTTCTGGAGTTCAGCCTCAAGCTGGTTGTAGCGGATGTTAGCCTTGAAGGTGTCGTAAGAATCTGGGTTACCGTGACCCATGAAAGCAACAACACCCTTTGCAGCCTGTGCGCCTGCAACCTTGTCGAGTTCCTTAGCAACAGTTTCTACGTCGTTGCCTTTGCCCTCACAAGTGTTGAGCAATGGAAGGCCGAGAGAAATCTTTACCTTGCTGAGGTAGTCGTCGTCAAGGCGTGCGTCAAACATGTAACCATTGTTGGCAAACTTCTTCACGCAAGCTACAACAGCTGCGAACTCCTCACCAGGAATAACCTGAAGAGACTGTACTGTGATTTCCTTGTACTGAGCCTTGCCGATAGCGTGGAGCCAGTAGTTTGGAGAGTAGTAGTCGCGCTTTACGATTTCACCCTTCTCGTTTGTGTTCTCACCAGCGTGAGCACGGTTGATACAGATGTCTGAAGAGAATGAGAGGTAAACATCATAGCCAGGGAATGCTGCCTTGTAAGCATCGACAGTAGCGTCGAAAGCCTTGAAAGCGTTGTCCCATGTTGAGCCGAAGGCAACGAGAAGGATTGCCTTGTCGTTCTTCTTTGCCTGAGCTACCTGATTGTCAACGAGAGCGAACTCAGAGTTGTAACGCTCTTCTACCTTAGTGTCATCATCGCTACAAGCGGTGAATGCGAAAGCTACCATTGCTGCTACAGCAAGGAGCATGAAAGATTTAATCTTCTTCATGAGTGTTTTGTTTTTTTATTTTGGTGTTAATCTTGTTTTTTCCCTTATTGTATTTTATGCTGCATGACACAAACACATTTGTGCCACATGCCGTAGTTCCAAGATGGTAAGGTCGCATTGTGCGGTCAACATAATTGAATATGTTGTCGATGCCCGCCTCGACATGCCATGCCAGAGGAGCATTGCTGCGACTGAAGTCGTGGCTTGTGGAGAGCTTCCATATCTGGA
Organism: Bacteroidaceae bacterium; assembly: GCA_024401305.1. Classification (GTDB taxonomy): domain Bacteria; phylum Bacteroidota; class Bacteroidia; order Bacteroidales; family Bacteroidaceae; genus Prevotella. Next base: position 21,279 of record JAKSLI010000050.1, read on the forward strand.
AAGCCTTGCCGTTGCCGTCCGTCTGATAGTAGCGCATGCTGCTTCCGCGACCGTAAAGACCTGCCGAAAGACGGTATGTTGGAAGGAAGCGGTATGTCCATGTGGCAAAGGCGTTCCATTTGTGGTGTGCCATGCCGTCGATAGTCACCTTCATGTAGCGGTCCTTGCTCTCGTTATAGAGTTCAGCGTCCGTGTCAAGGTAACTGTAGTTTCCGCCTACCGTCCATTCCTTCGTTATGCTGTAGTTCATGTTTACATCCACTCCGTAAGTCTTGGCGCGGTCAGTGTTCTTGTACATCTTCGGAACAATCTGCATGCTTCCGTCGCCAAGATACACCATGGCGTCTGACGGTATCTCGCCAATGGCTACCGGAACGAGGGCTATCATGTTGTCCAGATTGTTGAAATAAGCTGTAGCCGAAGCCGTAAGCTTGCTGCTGCGATATTCCAATCCGAAGGAATAATAGTTGCTCGTCTGTGCCTTGAGGTTCGCATTGCCCATATAATAATATGTGCTTGAGCCCATGGAACGAAGGTAGTGGTAGTTGAGTTCCTTTGGCGTTGGCGACTTGAATCCCTGACTCCATCCGGCACGCACGCGGAAATCGCCGAGTGATGTCATCGCGCTGAGCTTCGGAGTAGCACGGAAACCGAAAGCAGCATTTTGGTTGAGTCGCAAGCCTGCCGTGATGTTAAGCCATGAGAGCGGGTTTATCTCGTCTTGTGCATAAAGAGCTGCTGTCCAGTCGCTTGCCTCTGCATCCTTCACTCTCAGCGGAGCTTCCAGATAGTCGTAGCGATATTCCGCGCCACCAGTCAGGGTGTTCATCGTTCCAAGGTAGAAAACGCCCTTTGCCGCTGCCATGACTCTCTGCTGATTGCTTTGCAGACTTATGTCGCCAGGGTAGTAAGGATAGTCGTGTTCCAGCTTGCCATTATAATAGATGTCGCCATAGACCTTGTCCGTGTAGTTGTAGAAATAGGCATGCTTGTTCCAATCCACGTCCAGTGTCACGGCATCCTGTCCGCGGTCTTTCTTCGCCAACAGCCACTTTCCTCCCACCGATGCACTGGCGTTCTTGTACATCAGGTCGTAGCCGTTCTGCACGATGGAAGCACGCTGAGCCTCGTGCGTGCGCATGATATCCTTTTTATAATATGAACCTTCAGCGTAAAGCTCAAGCGACTTTATCGGTTTCCATGTGAGCCTTTCTGCCAACTGCCAGTTGAGGTGCTTGTTCGCAGTCTTGTTCTTGCTGTCCGTAATCACCTGTGCCTCAGCCCATTCGTTGGTAGTGTTCTGCCAACCGCTGGAAGTCTGAAGTTGGAAATTAGTGTATGACTGCACATTGCCGAAAGCTATGCCCACGCCATTGTGCTGACGTAGGTCGTAATCCATGCCACCGCCCGAAGCAAATCGTGAGGTATTCTCAAGGAGAACGGTCTCTGTGTCATGCTTCTTCGTGATGATGTTCACCACACCTGCTATTGCGTCACTGCCATAAAGAGCCGATTGTGCACCCTTCACAATCTCGATGCGCTCTATGTTGTGAGGGTCGATGAGCGAGAGGTCGTTGTCGCCGCCATTATCGCCGTGGATGCGCTTGCCGTCGATGAGGACGAGGATGTAATTGTTGCCCAAGCCGCCAAGCTGCATCTGGCTGCCCATGTCGCTCTCGTTGAAGGCGAACGAAGCCGTAAGACCACCGAGAATATCCTCGATGCTCTTGCCCGCGTAGCTCTCAATCATCTTGCGCGTGATGACCTCTGTCTGTACAGGAGCGTTCTTCAGCAGATGCTTTGTGCCGGTACCTGTCACTACAACCTCGTTGAGCGTGACGGTCTTATCCTCTTGTGCCATAGCACATAAGGATGTCCAACACAGCATAGCTGTGAAGCCGATAATATGTAAGAATTTGCTTGTTTGCATAAGTAGATAACTCCTATCCTGGGAGTTTGGTATCACTTAATTGGACGTGGCAGGTCTTCTGGCTTCCCAAGAGCCAACGCCTTCCCGAAAGTAATTCGTAATGCGTAATGTATAATTACGACGTTTCAGTGGCATGAAAATATTGGCTCAACAAAAGGGTTACAGCTGCAGGAACAGCTCAGGTATTTCACCTGATTCCCTTGCACATGAGTGGTATCATGTTACCAAATCCGCTGCAAAATTACTACTTTTTACTTAAAACCACACCTCATAAGTGTTTTTTATGTCACCATTAACACTTTTTAACAATACAAAAGCTGACGATTGCTTTTTGTGTGTGATTATTTCTTCCATCTTCGTAGGAGGAAAAGTAAAATATAGACGTAAAAACTCCTCATCGAGCATTTGTGCCTGATGAGGAGTTAACATTTTTAAAGTTATTACTACTATCGTTACATACAATCCTGAAGGGATTCCGCTGTTATATCATAGCAAAAT
>JAKSLI010000051.1 GCA_024401305.1 Bacteroidaceae bacterium
CAAGTCCGTTGACTCACAAAATCGCTTCTAATAGACTATATTTCAATAATTTAAAGACCGATTTGTCCTCTTTTACGGGACAGCAGTGACCATAAATCTATTTATAAATCTTTTATATCATTCTGTCCAAATAAAACATATCTGTGCCTAATCGTATATAGTTGCCAAAATGACTGCATACAACAAGCACAAGGCATCCAGCCATTATAGCCAGATGCCTTGAGTATATAGGAGTATATATTTCTACGGATGGAAGAACAATCCCAGCTATCCTAGAATGGTTTCACCGATGTATTTGTACACATTCGCCTGAGGAAGGGAAACTACATAAGGATCTGAGTCTATGCCGTCTTAGTTTTGTTCCAAAAGTCCTTGAATGTTACGAAATAATTCCTCCTTGAACAACAGTGTTTCTTTTTCCAGTTCTTTCGCGATATACTGTTTTTTATGACCATGTCCATTAATCATTCTGACAAGTTCCGCATTTGCAGTCTTGTCTTCAATTAAATCACCTCGTCCGTTTAGAATTTGGTTGAATATCTCATTCATAACAAAAAAGACTTCATTCATTGTCTTGAGGAAAAGCAATGACTCTTCTGCAGTAGGAGCGATACCGGCTTCTTTCAGCATAAGCATGGAAGATATCTCGAAGCCGCCTCCTGGACCGCTAGAAATCCATGGCCATCCACAACTCCGATGGAAAGCCTCGGCAATCTCTTTTCCTCCAATATGCCATAAGCTCTTCACAACAAGAATCATCCATAAGAAAATAGCAGAGAAAACGAAGTTCCCATTAATAGAACCTGCTGGATCGCCATCTTGCAATCTGCGATTGTCATGATAGGATAGTGTTAATATCATAGGGTAATCCGCCCTCCTATTCACCTTGAAATACTTTTCCATATCAGCAAAATACTGAGTATGAAAATAATCCATTATGAACCTTTTGTCAACACTATATCCTGACAGAGTTTCTGATTCTGCCAGTTCCCTTTTTATCATAAAGAGACTATCCTCTATTTCTTTTTTCGTTTGATCTGCAATTGCAACTTTATGCCCATTCTCTCTACTAAGCTCCCCATTATTCCAAGAACAAACATCTCTCATAAAACGTTCTTTCAACCAAGGAAAGACAATCTCCATGGCGTCATTGAAAAGATGTTTCTCTTGGGTAGAATAAGGATATAGACGAACATCCTTCAATATGCTCATCACGCTTCCACTAGCCCAATATCCGTTCTCTCCTATAAAAACAGGGAAAGCATTATCTTTCACAAACTGATAGAGACGTTTGTCAAATATCAAAGTAGAGTTTAATGCACATTGTGCAATTACATGGAACCCGACGAAGGCCGCAAACAAGAAATCATCCTCTTTTGTCCAATTTGGCAATTCTTTCCTAAGCGTTGGTCTAGTAGAATACGTCAATTGAATAGGAACCACGATTTGGCCATCCGAATTCCTAACAGGTTTGAAATATCTTTCAAAATCTCCATTGAAATACTTATTATAATAATCAATGGCACTTTCTAATGTATAATTATTATTCATAATGAACATATATTTTAAGAATCAACTCAAACAAAGTATCTATCTTTTAAACACTATTCTTTATAACTTGTTACACCAAACAGATTGGAAATCCAGTGCAAAGATACAACTTTTTCTCAGAACACCACAACAAACTCAAAATTTTTCAAATTCTGGCATAAATATAGCCCAATGCTAGCCATATTTTGTTGGTTGGTGTTGGTTGGTGGTTTTGAATAAAAAATCCCCCGACAAGAAAGTATTGGGTACAAATCATTGATAGCACAGATTTTGTCAGTTTATCGTAGAAATGACTGCATACAACAAGCAAAAGGCATCCGACCATTATAGCCAGATGCCTTGAGTATATACTTGTCCATTTCTGCGGATAGAAGAACCGTTCCCAACTATCCGTAGCACTCCAAAGAATGCTGAGAGTCTTTCCTTATTTACTTCTCATCGTCAGGATCTTGTTCAGCGACCATTGAATATGAGTCTTCCGATTCAGTCGGTAATTTGTAACTTACCGCTTCTTTCCTTAGTTCCGGATATTTAACGCATAAGTCTTTATAGCACATCCCTGTCACGTAGATGTACATCGTCATCGCCTTCTTGGCATTCTCCTTCAAATCATCTTCTGTAGAGAGAAGCGAGAAGTGTGCACCACTACCAGCATCCGTGTTTCTACAATTGAAGATATGACTTAGATAGCTATTGAGCTTCTGATGCTTATCCTTGGTAGAATATTGCAAATCCCTCAGGCAATTAAATTGTTTGACTGCATCAGCCAAGTTCACATCCGTCTTTCCTAATTTTGGTGGCACATGACATCCATTGAGCATGAAGTACAGTTTTTTCAGATAAACCTCAAACTTAATATACAGCAGCGCCGTATCCGTATGCAGATTTATGAAATCCACCTTCTTCACTCCATACAATTCCTTGGTAGCCTTATACAATTCAAGACCTACACCATCGAGGGTGTTGTCTGAATGAATGGTCAGAATATCAAAGAATGCATTGACTGCCACCTCGGAATTATCCACTCCACTTCTACGCAAGTCTCCCATAACAAGTTTGCGGATGTTTGCACGCTTTTCGGATTCACTCAAGTCATTGCTCTCAATAGTAGCTTGTGCATTTTCTACAGGCGTCTCCTGTTCCTTTGGTACTTCAGGAGAGGCAATATCTAAACTATATACGTAGCCATCATTCTGGTAAGCATAGACTATTTTTTCCCTATCAGCAACATTGAGGATGAAGTTCTCAATAATCTTCTTCACCAACTTGTCGACAATCTTCTTTGGCGCGTCTTTTCCCGTTACCTTTTTATGGAAATCTGGCAACAATTTAGAGTCGGCAGTTGCCATCAGGTCATCAAAACGTCCATACTCATTGAGATTCTTCTCAGACGGATTCAGTTCTATCAGGTCTTGAAGCTTCTGATGGTTTATGCCTGTTGCCTCGCATATCAGACGGATGTGACGATGAACCTCTCTTAATTGGTATTCTGCTATATAGTCGTTGATGGTCATTCCCTGACGCAGACGCAGGTCACCGCTCTGCAAGTCATGAAGCACGAGCATGGCCGTTGTTTGGTCACGTTGCGACAAACTTGCGAATGAGCTATGCAGATCTTCATACGCTTTACGAGCCATCTCGCCGTCACGGCCTTCTGTGTAGAGATACTTTGCGTACTTCGTAAACTGCGAGTTGACATAATCGGCATCCACTGTACCGGCATCAGTTTCTGTCAGGTATGCATCAATCTCATACATCTCCGAGTCGTCACCACCACCATTGCCACCGGATGTCTTTTCAAACAACTCACGGTATCTCTGCAGCAAAACAAGATAGGTATGTTGGTCAAGTGCAACATTCACCGTTGTATATGAGCCCGAATGATCAAACTGATATTCCAACTCATCCCACGAGAATCCTTGATATTTCGCTGCATTGATGAGTTTCGACATCTTGTTGAACTCGTCTGCGAACTTGTTGCGTGAGGCTGGAGCCATAGGCAACTTTCTGAAGTCTGGAATATTCTCTGCAATAAACACCCTTTGTATTGTCTCAAAAGCCTCATTGATTTTCTCCAGATGCGACTCCAATTTGTCAACATGCACATACAACGGCTGATCAACATACAGTCGCAAAGCCTCGTCAATGTTCCTCTGCATGGTGTTTGGACGGTCATAGTACTTTATGATACCGAAAGGCTTATCCTTGCCAAAAAGACGGTTTGTACGCGAGAATGCCTGGATAATATCCACATAGTTCATCAGCTTATCTACATAAAGCGTGTTGACCCATGGCGAGTCATAGCCAGTCAACATCTGCGTAACGACAAGCAGTATGTCTATCTGCTTTGTGTTATCCTTGGCTATCAACGCCTTGTATGCCCCCTTGTGTGCCAATCGCTTTGCCACATCTTTCTTATAAGTTCCGTATTGCGACTGCGTGAAGCTTGTACCAAACCTCTTGTTATAGTCTTCAAGCATTTCCAGTATGTGCGTCAACTTGGAAGTACTTCCATCTGATTCATCAATGCTCTCGTCAAAGATTGCTGCCACATTATACTGAGGATACATATTCTTGAATATCTCGTAGTAAGCAATACATTCTGGAATGCTCTTTGTTGCGAGCATAGCATGGAACTTGCCCTGCTGACTGAGCTTCTTTCGTTCGCTTACGATATGCTGAACCACAGCAAGATGATGCGCATCAGTCATATAGAGTTTCTTTGCTTCTGCTTCTACCTTGATCATGTCGGCATCAAGCATCCAGTAGTTGTAGCGTTCCAGTTTCTCCTTGTCATCTTGGATTTCTGAGATATCATTGAAGCCAATGTCTGTCTTCGCTACCCACAGTCTCACTTCCGACTCCTTGAAAGTATCCACTTTGTACATATCGAAGCCGAGCACATTGCCGTCAGGGATGGCGTTGGCGATGGTGTATTTGTGCAGTTCATCGCCGAAGAGTACGCCTGTGGTAATCTTCTCTTCCTTGGCATTCTCGTCAAAGATAGGTGTACCTGTGAAACCGAACATCAGTGCGTTAGGGAATACCTTTTGAATCTTGAGTAGCGTTTCGCCAAAAACGCTTCTGTGGCACTCATCAAAGATGAACACCAGTCGCTTGCCGTTAATCTCGTCAATCTGCGACTGTGCAATGCTGTTGGCAGTATTCACAAGTCCCATTTTCTGGAACGAGGTCACAACGAGTTTTTCGTCCTTATCTTTGCTCTTCAGCAGTCGCACAAGGTCTCTCACGTCGTCGGCATTCTGCACGCTGGCATTCTCTCCGGCAAAGCCTCTGTAGTTATTGAACGACTGTACGCTCAGTTCTATGCGGTCGAGCACGAAAACCACCTTGTCGGCAGTTCTTGAGCGTGCTATAAGCTCTGCAGCCTTGAAACTGGTCATGGTCTTGCCAGAACCTGTTGTGTGCCAAACGAAGCCACCTTTGTGCTGATGGTTATCCCATACATTGGTGGCAACCTTCTCCATAATACGATTGACGGCATTATACTGATAGCTGCGCATCACCTTCAGGATATTGTCAGCTTCGTCTGCTATGGTATAATAGCCAATCATTGTATGAGCAATAGGGATGGAGAGGAACTGCTCCGCTATCATCTGCCAGTTGCGAATCTCGTTGTTGTTGAAGTCTGCCCAATGAAATTGGAACGAAGGATTGAACTTCTCGGCATCGCCAGGGTTTGCGAAGTAGATAGTCTTCTCCGGAGTCATTGCTACGAATATCTGCACGAGCGAGAAGATGCCGCGGCTGAACACACCTTCAACGGTATAGCGCTTTATCTGGTTGATGGCATGAGACACATCCACACCCGAACGCTTCAGTTCGATGTGGATTACAGGCATACCGTCAATCAGAAGCATCACGTCGCCCCTACGCTCACTTGCTAATGGGTGAGCAGTCTTGAACTTTGGCTGACGTGCAATCTGGTAGCGAGTAGGTCCGCCCTTTACGGCATCGCGACTAAAGATTCTTAGATAGACGTTCTTGCCCATATTTGATGGGTCCTTGGGGTTGTCACGCTTAATAAACACCTCACCAGTAGGACTATTTATTAACCTGTTGCGCTCAAAAGGAGTCTTGCAGTTATCCACCTGCTGGATTACCTGCGCCATCTCACTATTCGTCAGGGGCACACCGTTGAGGCGCTTATCTTCTTTGTTGTTCTGAAAAATGATGTCTGCCCAATTCTTTATCAGTTCTTCCTCTGTTGGGTACATCAGCACTTCGTCCCAACCATGAGAAACTTTCAGTTTATTTATCAACTGTTCTTCAAAGTCTTTTTCTCTAAGAATTGGTATTATATCTACGTTAAGTGGCATATTATACTTTGTTTTAATCGTTATACAAACATATTATCCAAACATGCTGACTTAATCTGCTTCAACTTCTCCAGTCGCTGGGTTTGGAGAGTGATTTGAGAGTCGAGGTTGGTGAAGTACTTCCCTATTTTCTTTTGTTCTTCTTCTGATGGCATCATTAATTGCAAAGTACAATAATCTCTAAAGTATATGTGAGGAATAGTTGAGCCTGTTATAAACTTAGTAAGATCTATCCCTTCAAAAACACACGCTAAATATGATGCATCAATACCAGAATTAGGAATGATGTATTGCATCGTACCTAAGATAGAAGAGCAAGCTGGATATAATTGACTTCTCCCGACACCTGAACCATCTTTTATTATACCAATATAAGGTACATCAAAAGCATATTCTTCTATATTTTGCAAGTATCCACTTGCACCAAATACAGGATAGCAGCCTTTGTTCTCTCCTAAAGTGCTCTCTGTAAGTTGCGATGCTGCGTTTCTACACAAAGAATTTAGGGAAACCGTCTCCCATTCTCCTTCAAATCCCTTGAATCTTACTCGTGGTGTAGTTTCACCTTCCTGTGGAAACATTGACTGCAAACTTGCTGCCTTCACCTGTTTCAGAGATTCAATCTTCTTTGTGGTTGATTGGATAAGGGTATCAAGGTGATGGAAGTATGCGCCAATAGCATTCTGTTCTTTAACAGAAGGTAGAGAAAACTTAATAGAATCTAAATCCCTCTGATATACAGCAGCAACACTTGTAGTACCCTTAGCTCTTGCTTGGACTTGTTTTATGACGTATCTTGTATTATACAGGTAATTGAAGAAAATGGTATTTATCCCATCAAGAGAGCATCTTGCAATGTTACTATTAAAGGCAAATACACCTTTCTTTTCCATCCATGTTGCTCCCTTTCCAACTAACTCTAATGTATTTCGAGTGTTGTAAAAGAAATCACCATAGTTTGCAATGCAATTATCTGCAGGTGTTATAGATTCATCAAGACGCTCCAATTTATCGAATGAAAAATAACCTCTTTGAATATTTCCCATTTTCAAAAGAGGTACACCCTTGTTATCCATACTGCCAAGAAGATTTGTTCCGGTTTGTATAGATAACAATCGGTTACCGAAAGTGGTTTCTTCCCACTCCCCACTAAATCCTTTTAATCTTATCTTAGGTTCCTTCATTTGTTGTCCTCCTGTCCGTTAAGGTTATTCTCTATAGCCTTCATTTCTTCATTACGCTGCAAACGATAGAGCTCCTTTTCACGCTCAATCTCAAGTTTTATCTGCTCCTTAGTAGGCATGTAAAGCATATACTTTGCCTGGAAAAGATGGTCGTTGCCGTTCAGCGTTGAGTAGCGAGCGATGTCGGCATCAGTATCAGCACAAAGGATGATACCGAATGTGGGGTTATGCCCATCTCGGCGGTACTGATCATCGTACATCTTACGGTACATGTCCATCTGCCCCACGTCCTCGTATGTTATCTTGTCCGTTTTAAGGTCTACGAGCACGAAGCAGCGGAGGATGTAGTTGTAGAAAACAAGGTCGATGTAGTAATCCTGTTTCTCCGTCGGTATATGCTTTTGTCGGTCAACCAACGCATAGCCCTTACCCATCTCCATCAGGAACTTCTCTATATGCTTGATGATGGCATCCTCAAGCTTCTTTTCGCTGAAATCGCGGTCGGCTTTGAGCCCTAAATATTCTGCTACAACTGGGTTCTTGATGAACTCGTCCTTTTCTGGAAGCGTAGGCTCGCCAGCATGAATGTCCACCACCTCCATCGTCTTGTCTTTCTGGTTGGCAAGGAGACGATAGTAGTATTGGGTATTGATGTTGCGTTCCAACTCTCGCGTGCTCCACATTTGGGTAGAAGCCTCATTCATATACCACAAACGCGCCTGGGCATCATCCACGCGTAAAAGGTGACGAATGTGAGTCCATGTAAGATTTGGCACTCGCGAGTGCCAAATCTGCAAATCCCTGAAACACAGATAGAACTGGCGATAATCGCGTAAGCGACGCTCCTTGAAGTTTACGCCGAATTCAGGTACTAACTCCGCTTCCAGCTTCTTGAGCATTTCAGCCCCATACTCTGCACGCACTTCTCCATGCTGTTCTTCCTCCACGATGCGCCTGCCCACATTCCAGTAGGTTTGTATCATCGAGGCATTGATACTGATGTATGCTTGCCTGCGTCCTTGCTCGATAATCTGCCGCAAGTCCGTTATCAGATGGTTGTCTGTAATATTATTTTGCTCTGCCATTTGTCGACCTCCCTACTTCTTTATCGCATTCATCAAGTCGGTAAGGCCTTTGACGGCATACTCGTCGCCCGTCAGCTGACCGAGAAGTTCGCTAAGGTTAGCTTCTGATTCTGTAATGTCGGCGTTGATGTCATGGAACGTAACGGCATACTTTTCCTTCAGGGCAATGACCTTGTCTATCAGCTCGCTCTCAATCACGGCAGGTATGCCAGAGATGGCACTGCATACTGGAGTGATCCATTTCTCGGTGAGCAACTGGTGAATCTGCTCGTCGGTGAGGTTCTTGAGCGTATTGCGTGTTTCCTCTGTCAGAGCAGCATCAGCAGCCTTCACGTCCTTCTTGAGTTTTGTCAAGTTGGCGTTTATCTTGCTTATCTCCTGAATCTTGGCCTCAGTGGAATCCTCTGCAAAGGCATAGGCAAGAGCATACGCCTCTGCCTTGTTCTTCTTGCACTCACCGGCATCAATGAAATCCTGTTTAATTTGTGTCCATGCTTTTTTAAGGCTGTGCTTATCCAACTCGGTATTGTCATCATTGAGCAGTTGGCTCTGCTCTTCTGCATCCATGCTTTCTATTATTTCCGTGAGTCGCGATTCGTTAGCCTCCTGGACTGCTTTCAGAGCATCGAGTTTGGCGAGACTTTCTGTAAGGAGAGTTTTCTGAAGGAGGGCAAAAGGAATGATGCGTCCTTCGTAATGGTCGAAGACAAGCTGTTCCTTATTGTTCTTATCCTTCTTTACCTTCATCACCTCCTCTTCCTGACGGGCTGCATCAAGCGTGTCCATCTGTAGTGTCTCTATATCACCTGCAATGAGGTTCCAGTTGTCTGCCAGATTCTGATATACGGCATATCTGTCCACCAAAGGAATATCGGCAACGCGCAGGAATATCTCCTGGGCAACCTGCTCGTGAGCCTCTGCATCGCGCACAGTCTTGTATCCTTCAATGAGGCGAGCGAAGAGTGAAGTGTCAAAACCACTGAAGGCAGTTGCATACAGTTCGTTGTACTTCTTCACAAACTCATTCTGCAGAACCGTTGTTTTTACATCGGCTGTCTTCAACTCAGAATATGGTGTATCACCAATGGTTGAGAACAGTTCGCCACGGAGCGATGGGAATGCCTCCCAGTATTTGTTCAGTTCGTCAATCTCGCTCTCAGGTATGCCACCGTTCATTGTGGCATAAATGTCATATTTGACTGCAGGCTCGCTGGAATCCACGTAGCGAGGAATGTTGAGGTTATACTCGTTGGCGCGGATCTCATCACGACTGACGATACGCGAATAGCCAGGGATAGTGGCTCTGTCGCGCACGGTATCCGTAATCTTCTTCACATCGCAGGCACGCAACTTGTTGTTCTTGCCTTCCTTCACGAATCCCTTGCTGGCATCAATGAAGAGAATGCCTTCGTTATTGCGGTTCTTCTTCAGCACAACGACAATGGTTGGTATGCCTGTACCGAAGAAGATGTTTGCTGGCAATCCGATGATTGTGTCGATATTGTCATTCTCCACCAGACGCGAACGGATGAGTCCCTCACCGTTTCCATCCTCCTGTTGGTCTGCAGGAAGGAGCACGCCGTTGGAATCGTATCGCTTTGGTCCCTTGCCACGGAACAATACGCCATGAGGCATTACGATGGCCATGATGCCGTCTGTTTTTATGTGGTAAAGTTCATGGAGGAGGAATGCATAATCTGCCTTGGTGTTTGGAGCAAGTCCATACTGAACATAGCGTGGGTCGTCTTCCTTGTCCTTCGGATTCCAATGCTGTGAGTAAGGAGGATTGGACACTACTGCATCCACATACAAAGGCTCAGGAATGTCGCTGGTAGGATTTACGACAGGCCAATCCTTCTCCAGAGAGTCGGCACAACGAGTCACGATATTCTGTGGTATCACACCACGCATCACGAGGTTCATGCGAGTAAGGTTGTGGGTGCTGGCAATGAGTTCCTGAGCATAGTACTTTACCTTGTTCTTTTCCTTGATATGCTTCTCAACGGATTTACCAATGGTAATCAGGAGTGAACCAGAACCGCTGGTTGGGTCGTAGATGTCAATCTGCTCCTTGTCCTTGTGGTGGTCGGCTATGATCTCCGACATCACTTGTGCAACTTCGCGAGGAGTATAGAACTCTCCAGCCTTCTTTCCGGCATTGGCAGCAAAGTTGCCGATGAGGAACTCATAGATATAACCCAGCACATCATAATCCTGACGATTGTCTGTCGGAATATCTTTTATCTCACTCATGATGCCCTTGATGGCTTTGGTTTGCTCTGTAGGATTATTACCAAGATTTCCAAGTCCGCCAGCAAGAACATCAAATATGCCTTCATAAACAGCCTTGTGCTGCTGGCTTATGTTGTCATTGAAATTCTTTAGCGCTTCCTGTAATATGGAAACACTGAATTCAACATCATCACGAAGCCATGTGCTGAAAAGATACTTATAAGGAATGAAGTAACCGATGTCTTTCTTGCATTCATCAATCATGAATTGCTTATATTCATAGGTAGAATCATCGTCATACTTCTGTATCTCCTCATCGTCCTTATCAAAGTATTCGTACTCTTTGTCGGACACGAACTTGTAGAAAATGAGTCCAAGGATATAATCCTTGTATTCGTTGGCACTGATCTTGGAGCGCATCTTATTTGCAGCACTCCATATCTTGTTTGCTAATTGCTGCTTGTTCATATCATTATTTGGTTTTGTTAATCATAGTTTTTACCTGTCGGTTTTACAAGGTCCAGTTCTGCCAACAAGCGTTGATAGTGGATAATGTTTCAATGTTCTTCATTCTTGCCAGAGTCACAAACAGCAACTTTGACGCGACAAATTTATAACTTTTTCATCAAACCACCAAACAAATGTCAAGATTTTTGGGGTTCTCTCTCATATTATACGTTCGCGCACAAGGAAAATCCAAATGGGAAGGGCAAAAAAATACTCTCAGCACTCATGGAATGCTGAGAGTAGTTTGTTGATTTCCTTTGGATAGACATCACACAAAATCCTTTCGAACGAACTAACTGACGAACGAACAGATAATGTACTTACTTTTCTTCAATCTTCAGTTTATTGCCCATACGATAGTTCAGCATTCTTAAGGCCTTGAGTCTGTCCTTATACGAGCCCTTTTTGTTTACGAAGTAGCCGTTGCCAATATCTACATACATGTCGGACTGTAGCAGTCTGTTGGTCACGAGAGGATGATCCCTCATCAGAAGGTCTAATTTCATCACTTCCTTTTCTCCATAAAAACAAATAGCGGTCTTTAAGCCGTCAAAAGTACTTTGCACAAGTTCTGTCCCGTCTGGCATTGTTATAACGAATTGTCGGTCTTTTGCCATACGCACTTTTTTGTCTAAAGTCCAATACTTTTCCAGAAGAACCCTGAAGTCGCCAGCTTTCATCGCGGGCAACACGAACCTATAGTACAATCGGCAAACTGCCCTTGCCTCTGTGGCTCCTGTTGCCTCTTGCATTTTCTTGCGTAGGATTGCTATGAGCGGAGCGTTTACCAAAGCCGTCAGTTTTCCTTCCCTTACGTATTCTCCCTCCGCGTCTGTCAAGCTGGTTGCAGGAAACTCCAGTTCTGCATTCTCAATGCGGTTCCTTTCATCGTCATTGACATATTCGCCTGTAATAGCTTCGTATATTGGGATGTATTCAAAGAACTTGAAGAGGTGGTCTATAGTTGGCACATACTTCTCAATCAATCTCCGTTTCAAACGTTCCTCCACCACTTTACGGAGTTCTCCAAGAAAGTCATCCTTTCCGCAAACATACAGTCCTTCCGCTTCTACATATTCCGTGAGTCTGCTAATCAGATAATTGAATTTCTGCATGACACCTCTAGCTTGTGCAGGTGACATACCTTCGCTCAGAAGCAGTTCCTGATAAATAGAACGCGCTCTTGTTTCTTTATATATATCCCAACAATACATAATCAAGTGTGATGTTCATGCCAGAGGCAGAAACCTCTGGCATGGATTCGGTGATATTCAGTTATTTACAATACCCAGATTTGCTTAGAGAACAATCCGCAGAAATCATCTGTTCGCTTATCGATATCCTCCTTTGTCCAAGAAGCCAATGTACGCAAAGCGTTTGAACTTGCAACGAGATTATCGCCTGAAGTCCATTGCTTCATCACATCGCGCTTTGTCTTGAGGCCCTTCTTGTCGCACGCATTGTAGGCTTTGTCAGAGATCTGGTACATCATAAAGTAATTGCCCAGAGTCTTCAAAGCGAGCTTGCGCTCTTCCTCCTCATCAGGATCATTAAGAGGTCCCCAACTTGCATCTACACCTCTACTGGCCTTTGGCATAAGTTGCTTAGCGCTATAGTCATTAAAGCCTCCAATGAATTTGGTATTGGTGTGTGGTGTCAGTCTTGTCTCGTACATATAGTAAATCAGTATGGCTGTCTTCTCGTTAATACCCTTTACATGCATGCTAATACTTATCTTCTGGTCTGTAGGAACAGACAATGCGCTATCTCTACTGATTAGGTATGCAGTGAGAGCGTCAGCAGTAAGACACTGATGACCAATGAGATTCTCTGAGAACAAGTCACTGTACATCTTGTCGTCGGAAGCTGCGAGTTTACGGCGCATTATGTAGCTCTCCAGAACGCCACAAATCTTCTTGACTTCATTGGCGTCATTCTGTCTCTTCAACACAAACAGGAGATATGGCAACACGCTATATGATTCAGAGGCACAGACATAGCAAGCCATTCGCTCTACGCAAGAATACATCGGTATGCGCTTGGTTACAGCATCTTCACCGAAATACTTCTTGAACAGCGCTGCGTATTCCAGAATCTCGTTGGCAAGTACCTGACGGTCAAGACCGAACTTCTCGACAAAGGCCTGACATGTTGGATATACATTATCCTCCTTCACAAAGGATTTCTTCTGTTCAGCAGTCATTTCGTCTTTGAAATCCCACATCTTAATTCGCACATAAGCATGCAAGAAGCGGTTTATCAGCTGATTCTGGCGAGTTGATTGCTGACGGCTCTTGGTGGTATCTGTACCCCAGAATTTCTTAGCATCGTCAGTATCAAACATATTACGCCAATTGCGGTATGCATCTTCATCTCCTGTCTTATAGAGATAGTTCTTGAGCAGTTCATCGGTAGTCAAGTCAACGCCAAGAGAGTTGATGGTATCAAATATCTGCTGCTCATTGTCATTATTGTCAAGTGTAATAACTACAAATCGCACATTAGCATAGATTGCGTTTCTCAGTTCAGTAAGATTAACGCCTTCCTTGTCCCTAAGTTCAGTAAAACGCTCATGGAAATATTTGTAAGCTTGTGCGATAAGGTTGGTGTCACCTAATTCGCTTACAGCATTATCAAGTCCAATGATTCTGTTGTAAGATGGGCGATCTTCACAGTTATGCATAATCACCGGCTCCTTAGTTTGGTTGTTCAATCGGAAATAGCTATTGTAATCGTCTGAACCGTTAGTCATCATGTGCAGCAACTTCATGTAAACAGAGAGTGTTGTGAGACGCTGCTGTCCGTCAATCAATTCAAAGCGTTCGTTGATACCTCTTGCTCGGTCGCTTTCTTCTCTCATTTCTGATTTCAGAATGAGTGAACCCAAGAAGTAGGTTCTATTTTCCTCGAGAGTAGATTCTAGATCATTGCAAAAGCGTGACCAGTTATGGTCTTTTTCCTCATTCCACACGTAGCGACGCTGAAAAAAGGGAATTCTGAAAAGGGTGTCGTTACAGAACACCTTTCTAATTGAAAAAGTTCTTGCTTCCATATATTATGAATTATTAATGTGATAAAATCGTAGGATATTAAAACATCTTGTTGGGTGTCTCAATCATATTATACACACCAAATTTGGAAAATCCAAATGGAAGGGCAGAAAAATGCAAAAGTTAGATAATTACTTTGTCATTACTTTTACCGTGTTGCTTATGTAAATGCTTTGTACATCGCCGAACATGGGTTCGTAACTATAGCCACGAGTCTCTAAAATTTGTGAGATTTCCCTTGCCTTTGCATTGATTGCCTTTCGGTATTCTGCAGCTGTATCATATTCGTCTTCGTTGATTTCAGCAGTTGCCATTTTCTTGCAGATATTATTGAGCGCTCGTTTGCCAGAGAATAGTTTGTAGTAATTGAGGGAGAAATGGTCTACATAATAGTTTGCTAGTAAACGAATCGTCTTAGGCTCGCCTTCTATGCTCTTCTTATCGAAATGGATATAACCATCAATGGTTTCCAATTCGCCATCTTCAATGAATCCATCAACCAACTCGCCATCGACTTCGTCTATGTAATCAACCAAAGACTTCAGTAGTTCCCTGTGCGCGATTTCCTTCGACGCATAGACTCCAATCAGGACCT
The DNA here is from genome assembly GCA_024401305.1 of Bacteroidaceae bacterium. Classification (GTDB taxonomy): domain Bacteria; phylum Bacteroidota; class Bacteroidia; order Bacteroidales; family Bacteroidaceae; genus Prevotella. Next base: position 14,545 of record JAKSLI010000051.1, read on the forward strand.
GGGTGTCTTCCATATCATTATATGTTGTGGCGATGTATAGTTCCGTATCCACGACCTTTTGTTTTGTTCTTGTCATCTTTTCTGGTATTAAGCCAAGGTTAATGTTCTTCATTCTCGCCAAAGTCACATTCAGCAACTTTGACGCGACAAATTTATAACTTTTTCATCAAACCGCCAAACAAATGTCAAGATTTCTGCGGTTCTCTATTATATTATACACCCGCGCACACGGAAAATCCAAATGGAAGGGCAAAAAAATACTCTCAGCACTCCACGGAATGCTGAGAGTAGTTTGTTGATTTCATTTGGATAAACATCACAAAAACTCTTTCGAACGAACTAACAAACGAACGAACAGAGAATGTGATGATGATTACGAAAGGTTGTCTGCCACGAACTTGTTTATTTATTGGGCTATTTCCGACAAGGTCGTTTTATGATTTACAGTCTTTTTGGTTTATTCTTAATTAGTATAAATTCTGTTCTATCATTATTTGGTGTTATATTATAAAATGCCCCAAACAATTTTTCCAAATGCTTACGAGTATATTCAAAAAATCCCTTATTGGTGATATTCTCTAATGTTACTTTATGAAATCTTTTCTTTTTTAAACTACGTAACTCAAAAGTTATTGAACGATTTTCAACGTTAAATGTTATTTTACGTAGTTCATTACTCATTGAAGAGCCATATACGTGTCCATCATAATGTAATAAACAGCATCCGACATCTATTTTTTTGCCATCACCAAATTTACGGTCACAAACTCCTATCTTATATTTTCCAAATTTTTTTCCTCTTGTACAAGCAAAACAATTTACTATTTTATATCCATATCCCATGTTTATTTTCGTTTTAAAATCCGTATGCCTTGTGTATATGCCCTTAATGCCGCTCCCTTATCGACAGCTTGTCAGCCCAATAAATAATCTCCGAGAGAGGGTGCGACTTGAAATGGTCCTGTCTATTCCCCCTCATCTTCTTGCCGCCCATATGCCAAAGGATAGCCAATTTCTCAGCTTCCGTAAGCACAAAGCCCGAGTAACCCACTTGGCGAACGGAGCGACTGCTGTGACCGTGAGTCTTCTTCGCAGCATACACCTTGTGCGACTCAATGGAATAGCGCAGAGCGTCAGCCTTGCAGAGGTCGTGCATAAGAGCAGCAATCACCACACTCTCTATCGGCATCAGACTTGCGTCAACACCTTGTCCTATCTTCCTCTCTCTCAGTTCCATCGCCTTGTGGTAAGTCTCGAGCGAATGTCTCAGCAGACCGCCCACGAATCGGTGGTGTCCAAGAGAACCCGGAGCGATGAAGAATCCCATACGTTCAATGTGCTTTATCAGCGCATCAATCTTCGGTCTGTTCGTCTTCATCAACAGCGCCTTACACTCATTTTCCATTTCATTCAAAGTCATCTTCATATTCATAATTACAATTATTTGTTTTCGTCTATATCATACAACAAAGCTCGTAAAATTCCAAATTTAAGAGTAAAAATAATCGCTGGCATCTCACAAGACAAGCAACAAGGCATCCGACCGCTATAGCCAGATGCCTTGTGTATGTTAGGAGTACAGATCACGTAAAACTTTCAGCAATTACTGAAGAATTGGTGTGTCTGATTTTTCAGCAACCTGCTGAAGAATTTCCTGACTCTGCGAATATAGTTCGTAGAATCGTTTGGCATAACGAATATTGTTTTCTGTTAACCCGGAAACACCAGGAATTGCCTTTTTCAAATCTCGACTCAGATTAGCATAAAAGGATTTTCCGTAATGATTCTCTGCCTGCCGCTCAACGATGTCACGTCCAAGGCTCCAATAGAACCTCAGCATCTCGGTGTTCACCTTGACAGCAGCCTTCACCTGACTCTGGATAAACATCACACAAAATCCTTTGAACGAACCAACTGACGAACGAACAGAGAATGTGATGATGACTACGAAAGGTTGTCTGCCACGAACTTCTTGACATAAGCGGTTAATTCGGGTGAGTCGAGTATCTTTATCCTGTTGGCGAGTCCGAGATAGAAACGGGCTATCGGTTCTACGCGATAGACTTTTGCGTCATAGTACCAGATGTTTTCGTCTCCCTTATGTTGCTGCAGGTCGTTCTTTGTGGCTGGGTATTCCTCCACGAGCAGGTTCTTGCAGAAGAGGTCCATCTGGAGCGAGACGTGTATTGGTGTTTCGCCGGACATGTGGAATGCATCTACACTGATGGCGGTATGCGAATCGGTGAACTGCCATGGTTGGTCATCCAGTATCTCGACATATCCTATACGGTTTATACTGAACACCTTAACTTTCTTTGGCGATGTTGTCTTGCGGTCGTAGCATACTACCAATCCGTCTTCCACGAATATATCATAGGCTTCCACGAATCGGTCGCTGACGGAGCCGCTGTTGGATGACGAGTAGTTGTGGAGGATGACGCATTTCTTCTGTGAACAGGCGTGCTGGAGCTGTGAGATGGCAGCTGCCTTGTCCTTGTTGGTGAGCATCTTTCGCGCGATGAGTTCCTGTCGCACTTTTTCTGGCATCTTGCGTGACTCTGCATTGACGCGAAGGTATGCTGTGCCATCGAGTTCGACGACGCGGTATGGGTGTGGCTCGACATGGATTGCGACGACGGTGTTGTCATAGAGCGGTTCGATGCGAAGGTATGGCAGTGCGTCTATTCCAAAGTGCTTCTTTGCTGTGTCCTGCACATATCTCATATAGGAGTCGATGGACTTAATGCGAAGATGGTTCATGTCGCCCTGGATTCCTGTTACATAGCCCTGATCGTTGACTCCGAGATAGAGTACGCCGCCTGTTGTGGAATTGAGGAAGGCGCAGACTCCCTTCAGCACATTGATGTTCTGTGTTGCCTCGTCGGGTTGCATATTGTTGTTTGGCGGGAAGACCATTGATGTCTTGAACTCTTGCGTGCCGCTTTCCACTCCAAGGTATGAGCCGCTTTCCGCTTCAAGGTCGGCTTCGTTCTCCGTTTCGATGGACAAGGTCTTGATAATCTCACGGCGTATGACATTGACGGATGCGTCGGAGAGTGTGCCTTGCATGGAGTTGGCTGTCTGTATAAGACGAGCGAGACGGGCTAGCAGCGGGAATGTTTCCTGGAAGTTCTCAATGGTCTTCGCCAGCACTTCGGAATTGTCCTTTCTGCCGTATTCTTTCAGCAACTGCACGACGGAGAGCCGGATAAGCGTTGAGCGGGATTGTGCGTATTCCTTTTCGGGTTCGAGGTTGAGGGACTTGATGTCTTCGTTCGACACGAACTGGACCAGTACGCGAAGGTATGTGGCGGCAAACTTTATGTAGGATGCGGAGAGATCGTCGCCAAGCAGTTCTGCCATGATGTAGGCATTTGCGAGGAAACGATAGCGCTCGGATGGTTTCAGAAGGGACTTCTGATGGACAAGCATCTGTCGGAGCAGCAGACTTATTACTGCGGGATTGAGTTGGCTGGTTTCGTCTTTCTCGACGAGTGGCTGTGGCTCTTTCGTCTTTGTGGCGAATTCGCGAATGCATTCTTTCCTCATTGCCTGTTCGTCGAATCTTTCGTCGGAAGGGTACTCTATTTTGGCATATATCTTACCGTGCGCCTTTCCGGAACCGTAATAATTGACGGTGAGTATGGCGTAAGAGCCTTTTTCATACTCGCCTGTATTCTTGGTGAACATGGCTATTCCGAATTCATTCAGCCAACCGTAGTAGTTCTGCTTTATGTCGATAAGCATTGCGAGGAAATCGGGAGTCTCTTCTTCTTCTATTCTTTTGTTGTCCTCTACGATGAAATCCACGAACTGGCTATCGATGCAGAAGGTCTTGTTTGAAAGACTTGTAACCGTTGCCTTGAAGCAATCGCCCACCTGGAAATCGCGATAGAGGGTGTCGGTGTAGTAATAGACGAGACTCGGCATCTTGTATTTTATGATGCCGGAGAGCTTTTCGTATTGTGGATCGACGGTTTCGACATGTATAGTGCCGTCGTGGTCGATGGATGTAATCTTTATCGTTGCCTCGTCTTCTTCGTGATAAGTTTTCAGTCTGACGGCATTCGTCTTGGGCTTTACCTGACGCATGGAATACATGAAGTCGGTAGTGTACTCCATCATTTCGGGTATGCTGTTCTCCTTGTTTTGCTTCAGTTTATCGGACGCTGATGTTCTCAGCATAACGCCCACTCCGGTATCGATGGAACTTGCTCCGTTACGAATGAGTTTCTTGGCATCATCCTGATTCTCGTGCGTAAGGTATAGTCCGTCGCTTGTTGCGATGGCTGTTCCGTATTTCTGGTAGTATCTTGGTTTCTGCAGGGGCTGCTCGAATCTTGCTTGCGATGCCTTGTAAGCAAAGAGTTCCGTTTTGATGCTGTCCAAATCCTGCCATGTGAAACCGAGTGAGGATATCTGTTCGTGTGACAGTGCTTTCATGGCATTGTCCAGAAAATTGTCGGAGAATTTTGGGCATAGCGACTTGAGTTCGCCCATGAAAGCGACATAGGCGGACGGAACTAGCTGCGGGTCTGTGTCAACAAGGAGATATAGTGCCAGCAAGCGGACATTGAAGGTTGGGTCTTCAGCGGAATCCTCTTCAAGATAGATGGGGCGGGCTGCCAATGAATTCACCAAATCCTCGACTCGTTCACGCAGGAGTTTCAGCGTTATTTCGTAGAATGAGTCATTCTCATTGTTGATTGAACATTTTTGCAGGTAACTTTGTAGTTTGTCGAAATTATCATCGATGTATTCTTTTCTCAAGTCCAACCATAAAGGTGTTTTCTCAGTATTGTCCATAATTAAGATTCATGAATAAGCTAGTTGTTCTCATTTGCAATTCTATATGTTCGGTTCTTGTTTGCTCCCTCAGCAACGACCTTTCCTTCTCTTACCAGTTCTGTAAGATAGTCGCGGGTACGGGATGCCTTAAGACCTATGTAATCGGCGATAACGCTTGCCTTAACACTTGGGTTATCGGCGATAAATGATAGTATTTGGGTCTTTTTATCGCCGATTTGCGTGGTTTGGGATGATTTATCGCCGATTTTGTCGCCGACAGACTCGCAATAATTGTCGATGTCTTGCTGTATATGCTTGCAATGAAGTGCAGTCATGCAATTCAGGAAGATCTCGATGTTTTCCTCTGCGCGAGTGTCAATGAGTGCCTGAATGTATTCCGCCTTATCTTCCTTAAGCACTTTGGTAGGCAATACGCCGTACTCCATCTGCAGAAGGTTCATCAGCAATCGGCATGTCCTGCCATTGCCATCTGCCCATGGGTGGATAGTGACAAGCTCAAAGTGCGCCCAGAAACTAAGATCGTATATGGCTGCAATGTCTGTTGGATCAATAGCTCTGCGTCTTCTGTTCAATTCGTCGCAGAATGCCTGAAGCTTCATAGGCACTTTGAGGTAGGACATATACGACTTCCCTCCCATGCCGGCTGTGACATTGAGTTTGCGAAGTTCTCCTTTTGATGCATCGAAATCGCCTCCTGGAGTATGGTATTCACCACCTGTGCGTGCCATTACTTTTGACGCAAGAGTGACGAGCCAATCTACGGTTATTGGTTCGTGCCTAAGAATCCATTGCTTGCCATATTCGTATGCTACCTTCAGGTCGAGGTTCATCATCTGCTCCATCATGGTTCGCTTGCTGCTTGTTATTCCCTCGTCAAACAGCAGTTGTGCTTCCACTTCCGTCACGGTGCTACCTTCGATGGCTGTGGAATGGGTAATGATGGAGTACAGATAGAACTTGTCGTAGTCTATCTGGTCAGAGATGCCGAGTTCATCATATTGCTTCAGTAATGAAATCAGTATGTCTTTGTTCTCTTGTGTCATAATCTGTTTGGCAAACTTTTATCTGGTCCTTGCTGCAAAATTATAACTTTTTCACTAAACAGCAAAACAAACATCAAGGTTTTTGCGGAAATATTTGTTTTTGAACACGGATTGAGCGGATTGAACGGATAAAGACAGGAAAGCGCCTAATTGATTTATGTGAACCATATACTTTGGCGCAATTATGTTTTTATTTGGACAGAATGATATAAAAGATTTATAGATGGATTTATGTTAGATTTAAGGTAAGATTCAAGGAGCAACGCGACGCCTCAAAATAAATACTCCCAATCCATTTACGCGAGATTTATAACAAGATTTACGTGAGATTTAAATCCTAACGAAGATATCTTTCCATAAATCATGCATAAATTTTTTTAGAACGAGATTTAAAAAGGCGCTTCGCTTGAATCTCACCTTAAATCTAACAGAAATCTTACCATAAATCCTTATAATAATTTGACATTGTGCCTAAAAGTATATCATTCCCATTGATGATTTTCACCTATAGATAAGGTTTGTTTGATTGACGATTATCAAAAGTACGGGGATTGGAATGAAAAAAGGATGGTGGTGGTGTTCCGAAATGACTCGGAGCGGGTGTATAATATAATAGATATGAAAACGAAAAAGACAATACTTGTTGTGCCGGATGTGCATGGTCGCTCTTTCTGGCGAAAGGCGAAGGGATTTGATGGGGAAATAGTGTTTCTGGGCGATTACCTTGACCCTTACCCTCACGAGGGGATTACGATGGAGACTGCCATCGTGGTCTTTCGGGAGATTATTGAATGGGCGAAGGTGAATCCTAGGGGTCATCTGCTGTTGGGCAATCATGACTGGCACTATATCTACCCTTCGTTCAACGCTACGAGGAAAGATTGGTTCTATGAGGATGTTGTGCGCGACATCTTCTCGCAGAACAGTGCCCTGTTCCACCGCTATTGGTTTGCTGACGGTACGCTTTTCACTCACGCGGGACTTGGGAAAGGGTGGATGAGATGGATTGGTCAGACCAATTGGCGCGTGGCTCTTGATGGCGCTGATGAGAAGGAGATGTTTGCTTGCGGACCAGAGCGACATGGCAGACAGCCTGCAAGCAGTCCATTGTGGCTTGACTTCCGTGAGCTTGACCCATTGCGACCTTATTTCCTTCACAGGGACAGGCTATGGCTTGACGATGAGGTGAGGTTCCAGATATTCGGTCATACGCAGCTGGAGGAGACTGGCGACATCGCGTCTGAACAGGGATGGGCTTCAATAGACTCTCGGGCGGTCTTTGAGGTTGATCCGACGAATCCTGCTGAGACTTTGGCTTTAGCCGATTAGGCACAATGTCAGATGATGATAAAACAAAAACAATAAAAAACCGCACGAAAGAGAAGATGGCATTGCCATTGATGCTTTGCCTTCGTGATTTTCCTAGTGAGCAAAGCTCACAGACAAAATCCCAAATTCAAACCATCACTCTACGAGTTTCTTCTCTT
>JAKSLI010000052.1 GCA_024401305.1 Bacteroidaceae bacterium
AGACCATGCATCAACAACAAAGGAGGACGAGTTATAGTAATCGGTATCTCAAAAGTATTCTCATAATTATCACATTTGACATCAAACTTAACAGTTAAAACAACTTCTGGTTCATTAAGCCCACCAGGGAAATTATCTGGAGCTTGATAAACCACATTATTCAACGTACGCTTATTATTATCTGGGAAAATCAGTTTTCCGTATTTTTCATCAAAAGGATACCAGGTAACCTTAAAGTTTCCTGCTGGCAACTTTGACGTTTCAGGATCAAGAATTATCTTCAATTGCGAAACACCATCAGCAGCAGCACCAACGCGCATAGTACATTGTTCTGCATTTACGAGTGCATAATCAAAGACAGGCTCTTCACCTTCTTTGCATACTGGTATTTCCTTGTCGCAGTTCATATAACCATGAACATAGCAGAACTCTTCTTCTTTGTTAAGACCCAATAGATAGCTCTTATCTTCCAAAGCATCGTACAAAGTTGGCAATCCAAATGATGGCGTCCCTCCGCCATAACCACTGTCGAAGCAGGCTGGTGTTCCTTTAAAAAACTTCTCATCAATCTTCACACACTCCGTATATTTGCCACAAACATACTTGAATCCTCCATAAACAGCAATAGACTGACAAGGATTAGTTGCTCCATTTGCCCTACGCTTAGCATTCTGCTTAGCATCTATAGGCAAATAGCGGGCATAGAACATTTCCGACTGCTGAGGCATGATGGTATCAAGTCTTGGGTTGTTGATAAACTCAAGCTTATAGCCATTGCCAGCAGAAGCAGAAAGATGAAGGTCAACAGCAGAGATAAGTCCCTTGTTTGTTACAACAATAGGGAACACATCGTAAGGTTCTGGGAATTCCTTAGGAAGAGAGATAATAACAATAGGCTTTGGCACACGAACGTCAAAGTCTGCCTTTGTCTCGAATGTATAAACATCATCAATCTCTGTTTCTTCCACATTCCAAGAATATGTAACCGACTGATAGCTCATGAAGATCTCTTTCTCAAGAGTCTTGTCTGGGTCAATCAGAATGTAGTTATTATAGCTGTCATGATGCTCAGCATCTACAGAAAGAGCATAATAGCCCTCCTGCAGTTCTACCTCAAAGCTTCCGTTTGCATCTGATGTACCAGAAGCAACAACCTCATTTGTTCCAGGCTTCTTAACCTCAATTGTTGCACCACTGACACGTGGAGCCTCTGCAGTATAGAATGTAAACTCATCAACGAGAGAGAGCTTAAGTTTACCCTTGGCTGTAGAAACAGGAGTTACAGAGAACGGCATTGCCAAACCTTCGCCGTTTGCGCAGTTGATGCCGATACGGCCAGTAACAGGCACGTTGAGCTGCATCTTGTCGGTAGGGTTGATGCGGAGCACAACAGTTGTAGAGTCGCCCGAAGCAAGAGAAGGAACAGTCTTTGACGTAGCCATGGTGATGTATGACGGCAATGCGAAAGTAATGGTTCCAGTCTCACCCTTACCTGCGTTACGGATTACAAGAGGATAGTCTCTTGGAGTGCCAAGAGTCATGGTAGTGTTGATCTCCTTAACAGAAGATTCAAGCTTTCCGTAAGCTGGCATTACATAGTAATAGAGAATATGCTCTACGGAAGCACCTTCCTTTGAAGCAATGGTGAGAGGGAGTTTCTGGAAGTCGCGACCAGAAGTAATCTGACTTGGCTTTGCAGTACACTCTATAGTAACACTCTCACCAGCACCGAGTTTGCTGATAGTAGCGAAGCTGAATTCGCAGTTGTCAGACTCTGCCTGTGCTGTTACCTTAATCTTGTTCTGTGGAACAGAGCAAGGGTTTGTAACTTCTATCGTGAACTTCTCCTCCACATTCTGCGCCAGACTATGCTCTGACCATGGAGCAGAAATCTTCAAACCATAGACATTGAAACTTGCAAGTTCGTCGTCCTTGCCTTCTGAAGGATAACATGCGCCAACAGAGAAGCTACCTATCTGTCCCTCAATAGGAGTATAGTCGGCAGTAAAGTTGCCGTTGGCATCAGTCTCAACAGTGATAGCACGACGATTACCTTCGTTGATGACGTAGATTTCTACAGTCTTGTTTGCAACGTCCTTGCCCGAAACCTTTCCGCTTATGTTAATAGTTTCGCCCTGATTATAGGCATCCTTACCCACGGAAACAGTAGCCGTGAATGGAGGGAGAATGCTGATAGGAACATACTGAGACATGTTGTTGGAAGAAGAAAGTTCCGCAACAGCCCCGTCGTAGTTCACCTTTGCATATACATTATAGTTGCCAATGGCAAAAGGAACGGTTATTTCCTGTGACACTGTTGTGCTCTCGCCGGCAGCAAGTGATGAAGAGAGGGTTGTTGTGGCTACAGGTGTGCTGGAATTGTCCACATAGAATGCCACCTTTGTCTCAGCAGGAAGCGTAGAGTTTCCTACGTTTGCAAGGGAAAGATTTGCCGTAACCACATCTCCGGCGTAAGCTTCTAAAGCAGAAATCGTGAGCCCTGTAACCTTGGCATCAGCCATTGACTGGTCAGAAACGCTGATGTTAATTGTTGATTTTCCGAAGCCGTTGCCCTGAAGAGTGAGCACTGCCTGGAAGTCGTCGCCAGTAACATCATTGCTGATAGCCTTAACCTTGAACGAAGTGGAAGTCTGTCCAGCAGGAATAGTCACAGAAGATGGATATTCAAGGGCTGAGTCATGGTCGCTCGAAACGTTTACAACAACATCCTTTGATAGATCTGCATTACGAGAAACTGTAACTGTAATCTCCTCACCTTCCTTCATGATTGATGATGATGCAGACACAGTAAGTGCAGGACCATCATTGTCATAGACAGTGAGAGGAGCAGTCACTACCCCACCCGATGTGCCATTTGCGGCATTACAGCTACAAGATGCAATCCATACGGCAGCAGAGAGGTTGTAAGTGCGCTCGCCATCAACAATGTTATTGTCGATAGGACCGAGATTAACCTTCATCTCCTGGACACCAGAAGCCATCTCAATGGTCTGCTGACTGTAATGGATGTTGCCATTTGAGTCATCTGAGAAATTGATTGTAACCTTCTTGTTCACATTGTCAAGACGACGGATTGTTGCCACAACAGACTCAGGACCAGCATCTTCTGACACCTCTGACGGAGAGAGTGTAAGCTGGAGCGTAGGCACATCGTTGTCGATGACCGTAGTGTGGAGTGTGGCTGATTCATGTTTTTCGGCTGAAGCGGTGAACACAACAACTTGCTCAACATCTGGAACATCGTCCTCAATGGCATCGACAAGGACATCCACACTTGTCTTTCCTGCAGGAATGACAATGTCGGAAGGAATAAAGATGCGTGAAGGAGAATCCGAAACGAGTTTTACAGGAATGTCGTTTGCAGAGACTCGTTCAGTGGAAATAGTGAGAGTAAAGCTTCTTCCCTCGAGGATTTCCTGGGCAGAAGCAGTGATTGAAAGTTTCGGATAAGTGTCATCCTCTATGACAAGCTTTGCCTTAACCTCATCATAACCATTGCCTGAAACAGCGAAATTCACGATAGAATCATTATCAAGACGCTGGTTAGCGGTAATCTGAGCATAGAAGTACACACCTGGTTGCCACTGAGGAATAACAACATTCGCAGGAAGGCTAACACGTGAATCAGCATCTGCTACGAGAGGGAAGCTCTCTTCCTGTGACGTACGTCCACTACGAGCAAGATAGAAACGAATCTGCTGATTGACTTCTTCCACGTTTGCCGTTGTAGGAGTAAGGGTGAGACGCTTGCTTATGTTTAGAGTCGTACCACAGAATGCAGTATTGTTTTCGCGTAGATATGCAGGTTCGCCAGCATCGCTATAAGGTATGAGATCCACTCGGATGCGTGCTTCTCCATCAATACCAACCTGTTCAGGCAGAGTGATTCTTGCAGAACGGCTTGACACACCACCTGCATTCAAAGCATCGTTATTCTGAACCGTGGCAAGTGTCTTTTCATTACCATCATTGTCCACAAGCACTATTTGCTCCTTCCATCCAGCTCCGGACTCCTTGTGACCAATGTTCTTCACTGTCCAATTCACGTCAAACTGCTGACCGGGAACGAGATCTGATGCAGACACAGTGACAGCACTAACCTCAAAATCAGGAAGAGTAGCTATGGTTATCTTTCCTGCAGAATAGCCTGTAGCCACGTTCTTGCCATCCTTGGATGTTATAACGACATCGCTAAGCGCCATCTGATGTTCAGAGCCCTCCATCAGCTCATATTCTGGAGATAGAGGAACTGTAAGCAAACTGCCTGTACGAGCCTTTATGTATTTGTTGTCGCCAGACATGATCATCACCATGTATCTGCGATTGCCCATGTTCTTCATACGTACAGCATGACCGTCAGCGCGTTCCGTAAGAGCACACTGACCTTCACTTAGCACGAAACCTTCAGGCATAGTTAGCGTGAACTGCACAGCTACAATGTCGGAAGTGTTGTCCAACTGTACAGGCAAAGAGATCGTTCCATTCTTTGGAACTGACACATCCGGCACTGTCAATGTATTAGTTTGTGCCAAAGCTGCCACGTTACAAAGCAACAGCAGGCACAATATTCTAAATATATTTCTCATAGTCTATCTGATTTTTCCTTATTTATTGACGAATTTCTTACCATTTCTCTTGATATTCAAGCCCTTGATAGGAATGTTGTGCTGACGACCAGCAGCATCATAGATTTGCTGTTCGTTGCCATCGGCATTGATGCCAATGATAGCATTGGCAGAAGCGCTTCCGTCAAACTTGACATTGACACTCTGAGCCTTGATGTCGGCAGCGGATGCTTTCACAACATGGCTGCCAGCAGTGCATTTGCCAAGCACAGTTGTTCCGACTGGGAATGTGTTGCCCATGAGGGAATAAGCTACGAGATGACCGCCATTTGTAGCTGTAGTCATGCCAGTAGCATCCGACCACTTGACATTTCCTTTGGCAAGAATGTCGAGTGTTGCAATTTCCTTTTCTGCCTGGAGTATGATTTCTCCATTATCATTTATATATATATAGGCATCGGCTGTTGTTGCATCCTCAAATGCAGGAGCTTTCTTCTTGGAAGACTTCTGGACATCATTGTCTGCAAGAAGAATGTTCACAAGGCACACTACATCCTGAACGTTGATAGTTTCGTCAGTGTAAGTATCGGCTGCAGTGTAGCAGAACAATGCATCAGAATAGTCTCCAAAAATATAGTTGATGGTGCGCTGAACGTCGGCTGCATCAGTGGTTCCACTGAAATTCACGTCGCCTTGGTCAAAGTACAAGCGAACTGGTATATCGAAACCGTTATACCATTCCCGCATATCTACGATATCTCCACTCTGGCCCTTGTACGGATTACCGTACATGTAATAGTAAACATCCCAGCCATAACTATTCCAGAGAGAATAAGTACTACCATCTGCATCATATAAATGCGCTCCCAAATCAGTGTTGAATGTTTGACCTATATGATTATAGAACACGATTGGAGGGAGTGCATTTCTCAAATTCTCGCCCTGATTTGACACATGGAAATCTATCGGCTTTTGGAAACTCTGATAACCGTACCAAAGGTTGACTGATGCAGGTATCATTGGTGAGACCTCTGTGAAATGATTATACGATACGTGCAAATATTGAAGCTTTGAGTAGTCTGCCAAGATACTTCCAACGTTTCCACTTAAATCATTGTTAGAAAGATCCAAAGAAGTCAATTCAGGGAATTTTGTAAAGTCTTCAGTAACCTCACCTGTCAGCTGTCTATAACTAAAATCAAGTCCTACGACATGACCTCTATACGTCTGGACTCCGCTGAGATTCTTCACGTTCTTCTTGCCAGCAGTCATATCCCATTCCGTATTCCATTCCTTAGCTGCGAATGAGTTGTTCAAGGAAACGAGTGCTGCCCATTCTGCATCATCAAAGGTTGTTATTGAGAAGGATCCTATCTTGGTCTTATCGACTCCATAGTAACAGCGACCCTCAGGAATCTCCAAATAAACATCATAGTCGCCATCAGCAGAAGGAGCTTCTGTAGAAGATGTGTTATCAGCGGTATTTACATATGTGAAGACAGGAGTACCCATTCCTTCTTCACTATAAGCATAGAACTCTGCTGCATGCTGTGTTCCATCATTATCACAATCTTCATCGGGCAAGATATATGAATAATTATTATTTGCTATCAAGGTAGCCTTATCAATAGTAAACTGAGCAGAAAGCACTCCTGAGAAATTGCCTTCTCCAACAACATTCACAGATGCTTCACCAGGATAGTAATTCTTGTCATAGTCAACATAATAGTCAACATCCTCAACAAGGTTATTTGGTTCGTTGAACTTCCAAGATGGTACATGCCATACATAAGGGCTATATACCCATGGACCTTCACTATCCAAACTGATACTACCCTCAAGAGGACGTGGAAGCACCTCAAATGTGTATGTACGGCGACCGATGGTAACAGGGAAGACTCCCTGCACCTTGAATGATGCTTCGCCTGCGTTTACGTTGTTCTTATAGTCGTTGACAACATAGTTACCTTCGCCAAGATCCGTAGTGACATTGGTTTGAACTACAGGAGTGCCATAGTTGTAATACAGATCCTCAATGCCTGTTGCCTCATGGAAAGAGACATCCTGATACGTAATTGGTGCGAGCAATGTGGTATTACCCACGGCGTCCACTGTGCGGAAGCGTATCTTATGAACAGGCTTTGAAGCATCAAACATGGCATACACTGGCGCCGAGAATTCAGAGCCGGAATGAATGAGTCCTGTGAGTGATTGCCATTCTTCGCTATCCTCCACGGCATATTCGATACGACCGTCAATGCCGGCAGGACTTTCGTAAGTACCATTGATGGTAATCTTATGGAGGAGAGAGAGATCGTTCCACAAGTCAGGGTCTTCTGGAGTGGCTGCGAACGACGAGTTTGGTTCAAGGTTAATGTCACCAACAGCGATAAGATATGAGAAAATACATGTTTCGCCAGGAGCCAGCGTCTTATCCTTCCAGCACCAGCCCATACCGCTGTCATAGTTACCGTTTTCTTCCATCCAGTAACTTGATTGATAATAATTGCCGACAATGTTTTCCGGGGCGCTGTTGGCGCTCCAATAGCCGAACCAATAATCATCAACAGCAGAAACACCTGCAAGTCCATCGCCAAAGAGTACGCAAAGTTCCGCACCCTGACCGTCCTTCATTGAGACGCCGTATGGCTGACCAGCAGAAGAAATCTTCCTTGCAATAGGAGCAGCATCATTCCAACCAATCATCACGTCTGCGTATGTTCCGAGAGAAACGGTTGCAGCCGCATCGTTTGTGTTAGTGAGCTTATAGCTGATACGAGCCATCTCGCCCTGCTGCTCTACATAAGACTCGAACTTTACGCCGTCGTATGTATTACCGTTATCAGCCCAAGTAGCGTCATCCTTCGGTTTAGAATATGTATGTTGCGAAAAAACATACACTTCAGAATTACCATATTCACTAATGAGCACAAAGCTTGGCATGTAAACATTATTGTCATCAAACGTACATACGATGTCGCCTTCTACTGGCGTTTTGCTTCCTGTGTCGAAATAATCTTCGAAGTAAACACTTGTAATTGTAGCTGAACCGTTAGTAATCATAAGGGTAAGATCTTTAGCTTCACCACTCTGAGCACACTCAGCTACAATCTGGTCAGTGATGGGAACTTCCCACTTCATGCCAGAAGTAAGAGGTATGTTGTCTGCATAATATGATGACCACCATCCGTTCATTACACGTGCAGTACAACCTTCCGAAGCTTCACTCACATCAATGATAAGAGTAGGTTTTTTAGCATAAACCTCATCGGGGATATAAGGAAAGTTCATTCCTTCCCAGTCACTAAAACGCATAACGGATGCATCTAATTCTTGAGCTGTTAATTCTCCCTGCCATAGGTATGAATTTCCCAAAACCTTCGTTGAAGGACAAACTGAAACCTTGTAAAATTCATCCGAAATTGTCTGAGACGGAATAGTGATGGTTTTTGCTTCATAATCAACATTACCAACAAAGTCAAAACCAGTGCCATAAAGGTTCTTGAATTTTACAGTATTATTTTCACCAGGCTCTAATTCCAGATAAACTTCGGTATTATATCCATAAACATACTCCGGCACATCTTCATCCTCTAAATATGTTTCATATTTTACATAAGGATATCCCGTGTAACTTCCACTTATATCATTAGCACCCTGGTTCCCAACCTTAACTTTGATAGCACTCTTATAGCCAGCATCTGAATAGGTTGAACCATAATAGAGACCTTCAAAGTTACCATAGATGTCAATGGCACTTCCCCAGTCAGCAGTGTAGAGGTTAGTGTTGCCCACCTGACTGTAGCCACCTGGAATATAACCCAGCACTTGGGCTTTTTTCTTGGTTGTGTTTGTGTTAGGGCGCTTGCCCATGTTCTGCATCGCCATCTTCCGGATGTTCAGCGGACTTGCTTTCTTTTCTTGTGCAAATACTCCACCCGACATTCCGAAGCCGAGAATAAGCAGCATAAAATAAAAGAATCGTTTCATCGTATAATTATTGTTTTGTTTTCTACTTTAGTAATAGGGGTACAACAAGTGTAAATTGGTGCGAATTTAAGAATTTTTAACGATTTATCCATGAAATGAGCCCACAATCATGGGGGGGGTATTGCTCTATATCAATAATATTGAAAACAATATACTTTTAGGCACAAATCTTATAAACCGCAGATTCAACCAAATGGATATTTAAGGAAACAAATTAGAGCAAATAATAACAAATTTATTCCACAAATATAATTTAATATTTATTGTCATTAGTGAAATAATTTGTGCCAATTTGTGCTTATTTGTTTCTGAAACTTAGGTTTAATTATAAATATAATATGGATATTTAAGGAAACAAATTAGAGCAAATAATAACAAATTTATTCCACAAATATAATTTAATATTTATTGTCATTAGTGAAATAATTCGTGCCAATTTGTGCTTATTTGTTTCTGAAACTTTGGTTTAATTATAAATATAAATTTGGTTCAATCTGCGTGAATTTGGTTTAATCTGCGGTTAAATAATAATCAGTGGTTTATGTGCCAAATTGTATATAATCACCATAATATTACTAACAGCACAGATGAAGTCCTATAAATTACCACTGAAAAAATGCCCACAACTCTCCACCTCTCCGCAAGGGCATCCAAGAGTATTGACAATCAAGCGGTTGCGATTTCGGAGAGTTGCCCAAACTCTCCGAAACTCTCGCAAACTCTCCGCAGGGATTTTTGGGAGGTTCGCTGCCATAATTTAGCCCAAATAGTTCATTAGCCTCATTGGGTTTAACAAAAAAACTCACAGCAAAACGATCCAAAAAATGCATTTTTTGAACCGTAAAGCATACAAAAAAGTCCCACAAAAAAGGAGTTTTCGTGAGACTTTCTTGTTAGATGCATCTTGCTTGATTAAGCATTTCTCATCTTACTCATAACACGACGATAATAGCCGTTAGTAGATGCTGTTTTGTAGTTGCAGCCGCCGTTCCAGATACGGATTCCCTTCTCAATATTGTTGGTAGGATTATAGCGTGACTGGATAATAAGGAACATTTCCTTAGACTTTTCTACGCTATAACGATCGGCAAGGGTGTAACGCTTGTTGATGTTACGCTGCTTGAGAATGTTGTTGCAATCCTGAACGAGAATCGGACCGATCTGCATTGCTCCAACATACTTGCCATTTACGGCTCTGCTGTTTCCGCCACTTTCAACTTGAATAATGGCATTCATCACTGCGCCCCAATAAGAGGCATTGTTCGTTGTTTTGTTTTCGACAGTTTTGTCGGCTACCTTAGTGCTAACCAGTGTATCCTTGTCGTTTGCAACCTGACGAGTGTTCTTCGCAGACTGTGAAAGAGAAACACCGAGAATGGCAATAATCATAGCCACCTTTACTATTTTTGACATAAAATCTGATTTCTGACATCTGAGATTTTTCAATGCCCAAAGCTCACAGTCACGCAAGCTTTTGGTGAGCATCTTCAGTGATTATGGACCCAATCACAGGGTACTTCACTCCCTAAAGCATTCACTGCCTCCAAAGCAGTTCAATGCAAAGATGTCACGTTTAACGGGTGCAAAGGTACGACTTTTTCACCTCTAATAAAAGAAAAAATGGCACTGTTTGCGTTAACAGCGCCATTTTTTGATATTAATTCTTTTTAACAAACTTAATGTTCGTTGCGTTGCAACGAGGCTAAAAGCTAATGGCTAAAGGCTAAAGGCTTCCATTCGGACGGTGCTTTTAGCCTTTACCCTTTAGCCTTTACCCTCGCGAAGCGAACCCTAGAATTGCCACCAATGCTTCTTCTTTGGTGCTTCGTAATCATCGATTCCACGCTCTGCTTCTTCGAGGATTTGTGCGTATGTTTTGTGGTCATGGATGATCTGATAGATTTCTCCCCAAGTAGGAAGTCCGCCTACATTACGGTCGTCTATCCACATGTCAACCTTAAGTTTTCGAGAGAAGTCGTTTGTCGCATGGGTTTCTTCGGGATAGTCCTTGTTTACGGCATAAAACTCCAATCCCTTAGCCTTGCACCAATCGATGGCTTCCTGGAGGAGTTCGTGCTCACGTACTGTCCAAAGAATGAGATTATGACCGTCTTCCTTCAGTTTCTTGAGCGTTGCAATAGCGAATGGGCGCTCGCGGCCAATTCGTGGATATTCGTGGGTTACAATTGTTCCGTCAAAATCAACTGCTATATTCATAGTAAGAGGTGATGTTTATGATAAAAAAAGGGAGGGTCACGAGGCCCTCCCTTACATTATTATATATATAAGATAATTTCGGCTTAGAAGAGAGAACCACGGAGCTTAACAGAATTATCCTTCTTGTTGCCGTAGCGACTGTCGCGGTAGTTGCCATACTGTCCGTAGTTGCCATAACCTCCGTAACGTCCGTAGTTACCATAGCGGCGTGAACCGTAGCGTCCATAGCGTCCGTACTTACCGTAGCGACCGTAACCGTAAGAGTAAGCATTCTTCTTCTTAGACATATCAATACCGTTGATGACGATACCGACATTAGTAAGTTTCTTGTTATCTACGAGTTCGTTCAAGCCTTCGATACTTGCCTTTGGAGTATAGTCTGCACGAGTCACATAGATTGTAGCGTCTGCAAGCTTACCGATGTGTACTGTATCTGTTACGATACCGATAGGCGCAGTATCCATGATGACATAATCATAATACTCACAGAGCTTGTCGATGATCATCTCGAGCGATGGACGAGCAAGGAGCTCAGATGGGTTTGGTGGGATAGGACCTGCCATCAAGATGTCAAGGTTCTCGTTGATCTCAGAAGAAACAATTTGGCCTTCAATATCCTCCCATGTAGGATTATCAAGGGTAAGGAGTGTTGAAATACCTGTTGTTGTATCCTTAGCAGCTTCCAAACGGAAGAGGTTTGCAAGACGTGGACGGCGGATATCAAGACCGAGCATGATAACCTTCTTGTCAAGAAGTGCGAAACTTACTGCAAGGTTAGCCGCGATGAATGTCTTACCTTCACCTGAGAGAGAAGAAGTAAGCATGATACGCTTCTTTCCTTCTGGAAGCATAAACTGTACATTCGTACGAATGCTTCGGAAGATTTCCGCCATTTGGTTGTTGGTATTCCTCTTAACCACAATGTCTCCACGCTCCTTTGCCTTGTCGTTTGCAACGGCAACGTCTGAGAGGATAGGAAGTGATGTGAGCTTGACAACATCCTCATGACCGTCAATCTTATAGCGGAGAGTTTCCAGGAGATAAAGAAGTGCGAAAGGAAGAGCGAGACCGAGCACAAGACCGATGAGGTGAATCATGTTGCGGTTTGGTGCTGTCTGACCCATAGCGCGTGCTGGTTCGATAAGACGAGCCTTGTCTGCTGTTGAAGCAAGCTGGATCTGGTTCTCTTCACGCTTCTGGAGAAGAGTGAGGTAAAGACTTGTCTGTACTTCCTGCTGACGGCTAATCTGCTTAAGCTGCTTCTCCTGTTCAGGGCTTCTGCCTACGCCGACTTCAGAACCGCCGAGCTGTTGCTCAATGGCAGAACGCTGGATAGCAAGAGCTTTCTTGTTCTGATCGAGAGCTTCGTCGATAGACTTCCAAACATCATCCATTGAAGATGTAATCTCAACAATCACAGGAGATTTCTCGGATGCAGTACGGAGAAGACGCTTACGCTCAAGAGCAAGAGTGTTGTACTGGTTGATAAGAGATGTAGAAGCCTGGTCTTTCAAACCAACGTTTGATGGAATAACCTGATACTTGTTGCCTGGACGGCGAGCAAAGTCAACGAGACTCTTAATGAGTTCCTCCTCCATCACGATATCAGCAAGTTCCTGCTCGTACTTTGTTGCATTTGTGAATGCCTTAGAAGAACTAGCCTCAACGCTGATTGTCTTGTTTGCTTCAAGGAAGTTCTTCAGGTTCTCGTCAGTAATGTTAAGTTCTTCCGAGATCTTGGCAAGACGGTCGGCGATGAATTCCTCTGTGCGGAGAGCCTTCTCGTTCTTATCATCGTTAGCCTGAGCGTTATAGCAGTTAACCATCTCACGGAGGTAGTCAACACCACGCTGAACATTATTGTCTGTAAGGTTCACGTCAACAACAGAAGTTTCCTTTGATGTTGGGTTTACAGATGTGCGCATTGCCCAAGAATAAGCAGCAGAGTTAGGCGACTGGATTGTGACATTTTCCTTAACACCTTCCTGCAAGCCCATTGGGTTCTTTGCATTCTTTGAGAAAGTAAGCTTACCCACCTTTGTGTCAATAGTCATTGGGAAATGAGTAATCTTGACAGTCTTCATGTTAGGGAATGGCTCAACCTCGAATTCTGTGATTGGCACATAATAACTGATGGAAGCTTCATAATTCTCACCCTTACGAGAGATAGAGATGTTCATAGGCTGGTTGAGCTTCTCAAGCACATTACTGTTCAGATCAACAGAAATAGGCTCATCCTTGTAAACGGCTGTTGCAGCGAAACGTCCCTTCAAAGAATAAGTTGTGTAGAGCTTAAGGTTTCTCAACACATCTGCAGCAAGACCTGAAGACTTCAAGATTTCCATCTCATTTGCAAAGGCATCAGTCTCAGTAATCATACCAAGATCCTGAGCTGTCGCAATAGCGTTACGAGAACGCACTGTGTTATCACCTTGCTTGATGAGAATCCTTGCTGTAGAAGCATAGGTTGGCTGAATGTAGCGCAGATAAGTATGCGCAAGACCAAAACCAATAAGACCGCCAAGGATTATCCAGTACCAGTTGAGAACGAAGATTCTCCAAAGCACGAAGATGTCGAATCCCGATTCATCTTCACGTTGTACAGTCTCAATTTTTTCTTTGTTTTCGAGTTCCTTCATAATATATTATGTTCTTTTTTATTCAAGATGATTATGTTCCGGTTATTTTATCAGACTAAGAAGATACTGTCCGTATGCATTCTTTTCCATCGGTTTTGCGACTTCAGCAAGTTTCGCTGCATCAATCCATCCGTTGCGGAAAGCAATCTCTTCAAGACATGCAATCTTCAGTCCCTGTCGCTTTTCGATAACCTCAATGAAGATTGAAGCTTCACTCAGACTATCGTGAGTTCCTGTATCCAGCCAAGCGAATCCTCTCTGCAGCGTCTGAACCTTGAGTTCATTCTTTGCCAGGTATTCCTGATTGACTGTTGTTATTTCGAGTTCGCCTCTTGCAGAAGGCTTGATGTTCTTTGCTATCTCAACGACGCTGTTTGGATAGAAATAAAGACCTACTACCGCGTAATTGCTCTTCGGTTGCTTCGGTTTCTCTTCTATGCTCAAGCAGTTGCCGTCTTTGTCAAACTCTGCCACGCCGTAACGTTCTGGATCGTTGACATAGTAACCGAACACTGTTGCCTTATTCTGATCCGCATTTGCAACGGCTTCAGAAAGAAGCTTGCCAAATCCCGCACCGTGGAAGATGTTGTCACCTAGCACAAGGCATGCAGAATCATTGCCTATGAATTCTTCTCCAATAATGAAAGCTTGCGCAAGACCATCTGGTGAAGGTTGCTCTGCATAAGAGAACTCAACGCCAAAATCACTTCCATCACCAAGCAAACGCTTGAATCCCGGCAAATCGTGAGGAGTGGAGATGATTAGAATTTCCCTTATTCCTGCCATCATCAGCACGGATATCGGGTAATAAATCATCGGTTTGTCAAAAATCGGCAGCAGTTGCTTGCTGATTCCTTTCGTTATCGGGTATAGACGGGTGCCGGATCCGCCCGCAAGTACTATTCCTTTCATTTTTTGATAAAAACCAAATATTGAGAGTAACTTTTAGAAAAGTTTTATGTCTTGTCGAATAGATAATTCGCGGCAAAGGTACACTTTTTTAAGCAAAAACTAAAAAAAATATTTCCTTTTTGTAAAAAAAAGCATAACTTTGCAGCGAAAATCACGCTTTTGTATATAAAAATGTACGGAAAAAGTGGTTTTTCAAGCAATTTTTACAACATTTTTTAAGACATAAACCTATGGGATTCTTTAGCAATATTTTCGGAAAGAAGAAAACAGAAGACGAGCATAAGACAGGAGGCATTGAAGACTTCATGACTCTTATTCGCGTTTATTTCCAAGCTGCAATAGCAGAAAAAGTTGGAATCACAAACTTGGCAATGCTCCCAGACCTCCGCACTTTCAAGACAACACTCAAGGTGCCTACAGTAAACAACAAGCTCGGAATTGGAGAGAAAAAGCGCTGCAAGAAAATAATGCAGGATGTTTACGGAACAGAAGACAATTTCTTCACAGAAGTTGACCAAAGCATCAAAAAGAACTGCAAGAAGATTCAGGATGTGCAAACATACCTCATCCAGTTCCAGGGACTTACCCAAGACCTCATGATGCTTGTTGGCAACCTCATGAAGTTTAAGCTTCGCATGCCATCTTTCTTCAAGAAGGCAATCTACACCATGACAGAAAAAACCGTGAATGACATCTTCACCAAGAACGATTTCACGGATCCAGGTGCCATGAAGACCGTTGTTGGCATCCGAAAGATGAACAACCGCCTCGGTTTCTCCCAAAAATGGGTCACTGATTTTGTGTTCCAACTCGTGATGCTTGCCAAGAAAGAATCACCAAACAGCGCTGCTGCGGACGCAAAATAGCCTTCAATAACAACAAAAAACCTCGGTTTCAAGGAGATTATCGAGCACAAAAGCAGAAAAAGAGCAAATTTCTTTGACTTTTGGCAAATAATCACTAACTTTGCAGCCGATTAGCCTTTAGTATGCCTCAAGAAAACGACATCCTAAAAAAACTGACCACAAGAGTCAGGCAACTCATTTTGATGGTTGACACTATCAAAAAGGAGAACCAAGCGATGCATGAGACTCTAAAGAAAAAAGACGAGGAAACAATCGTTCTGAAACAGCAGATAGCACAGTTGAAAGCTGATTATGAACATCTTAAGATGTCGAAGATGATTGAACTTTCGCATGGAGACATCAAAGAAGCGAAAGCCAAACTCACAAAACTCATAAAAGATGTGAATAAAAGCATTGCCCTGCTAAATGCAGAATAACGAAGGACGACTGCGATGGAAGAAGACAGAAAAATCACCATACGACTGAATGTCAACGGTTTAACTATACCTGTAGTGGTTCCAATGAAGGACGAGCCGCAGTATAGGAATGCCGCAAAAAATATAAACACCACCATTAACAGCTACAAGCAGCTCTTCATCAAGACAAAGTCGGAAGAGGAGATATTAATGATGGCCATGATTGACATAGCTTTGCGCTACGAGCAAGAAAGAGAGCGTAAAGACACAGAGGTGTATAATGATATTCTTTCATCACTGACAAAAGAGGTTGAAGAAGTGCTGTAACACATTCTTCTGCAACCATTTGCCAGACAGTTTCCGTTTACTCGCCTACCAGTAAACTCGAAAAAAATCATCATTAATACACTAAAAACAATGGATATTTTACTGATTATATTACCTGTTGCAGGACTTCTCGTAGGAGCCCTGCTGGGTTATCTTGCTTTTCGCTATGTGCTGAAAGGCATATATAACCGAAAAATGGAAATGGCTCAAGAAGAAGCCGAAGTTATTAAAGAAAAGAAACTCCTGGAGGTTAAGGAGAAGTTCCTGGAAAAGAAGCAGGAACTCGACCGTGAAGTCCAGAGCCGCAACTCTAAGATCCAGGCTGGCGAAAACCGCTTGAAGCAGCGCGAGAACACTCTCAACCAGCGCCAAAGCACCATCGACCAGCAGCGCGAAGAACTCAACAAAGACAAGAACGAGTTCAACAAGGAGAAGAATGAACTCAACAAGTCAAAGCAGGAAGTTGAGCTCATGCAGCAGAAGAACGAAGCTGCCCGTCAGCAACTTGCTGCTCGCGAAGAGGAAGTCGCTACGATGATTGAGCAAGAGCGCAAGAAGCTCGAGGAACTCTCTGGTCTCAGCGCCGAGGATGCTCGCAACCGACTCATCGAGAGCCTCAAGGACGAAGCAAAGACTCAGGCTCAGGCATACATTAATGAAATAGTAGATGAGGCTAAGCTGAACGCTGCTGCACAGGCAAAGAAGATTGTCATCCAGACAATCCAGCGTACAGCAACAGAAACAGCCGTAGAGAATTCCGTAAGCGTTTTCCACATCGACAATGACGAGGTCAAAGGTCGCATCATCGGTCGTGAAGGTCGTAACATCCGCGCCCTTGAAGCAGCTGCCGGCGTAGAAATCGTAGTTGACGATACTCCAGAGGCAATCGTAATCTCAGGTTTCGATCCTATCCGCCGTGAGGTTTGCCGCCTTGCACTCCATCAGCTTGTTGCTGACGGTCGAATCCACCCAGCACGCATCGAGGAAGTTGTTGCAAAGGTCAAGAAGCAGCTCGACCAGGAGATTGTTGAAATAGGCAAGCGCACAACAATCGACCTCGGCATCCACGGTCTTCACCCTGAGCTTGTTCGCATCGTAGGTAAGATGAAGTACCGTTCTTCTTACGGTCAGAACCTTCTCCAGCACGCACGCGAAACAGCAAATCTCTGTGCCATCATGGCAGCAGAACTTGGTCTCAATCCAAAGAAGGCTAAGCGTGCCGGACTCCTCCACGATATTGGTAAGGTGCCAGACGAGGAGACTGATCTCCCACACGCACTCTACGGAGGCAAGATTGCCGAAAAGTACAAGGAGAAGCCAGACATCTGCAATGCCATCGCTGCTCACCACGACGAATGTGAGATGAACACTCTCCTCGCTCCTATAGTTCAGGTTTGCGATGCCATCTCAGGTGCTCGTCCTGGCGCACGCCGCGAAATCGTAGAAGCTTACATCAAGCGTCTCAACGACCTTGAGGCAATTGCCATGAGCTACCCAGGCGTAACCAAGACATACGCAATCCAGGCTGGTCGTGAACTCCGCGTAATCGTTGGTGCAGACAAGATGGACGACAAGCAGACAGAGGCACTTAGTGGTGAAATCGCAACAAAGATCCAAAACGAAATGACTTACCCAGGACAGGTTAAGATCACAGTCATTCGTGAAACACGCTCTGTTGCTTATGCCAAGTAACACCCTGACTCTCAACAAATCATACCTTATAAACAAACGAAGGCTTACCAAATCGGTAAGCCTTTTTTATTTTATTTTCCAGTCAACTTATTCAGTATTTCCTGATTGAGTTTATGGATATTCTTTCCTTTTTCCACAATATCCTTCTGGATATCCTTGCTCTTCTCCACGATGTCTTTCTGCAGCGACTTTCCTTGTTCTAGCAAATCCTGGCTACGCTGCACAATAGCCTTGTTCAGAGTGTCAACATCATTGAAGAATTCGCTCATTGCAAGCTGGAACATGTTTGGGCGGCGCTTCTTCTTATTCGCATTGCCATTGACCACGATGTTTATGCCTTGTTCCACGAGTTCAATCTCAACCACCGCAGGTGCCATCGCCGGCTCTCCATCAAAGTGGATATATCCCGGTTGCTGACGCTTCACTGTGAGTTTCTTGCCCTTGAAAGTATGGATGTTCTGATTCTTGTCAAGTGTCTTGTTCACCATCTCCATATTCACGGACACCACATTCTGTATGCCCACAGGATCCATGATCACGATGTCAAGCTCGCCATCCTTCATTGATGCTTGGGGAGCAATATACGCATCGTTGCCATACTGCGAGGCATTTGCACAAGAAATAAGCCAAGCCTCCTGCTTCACCGGCTCCTGATCATCAAGTATATACTCGTATGTCTCTGATTCATAGCCCAAACCATCCTTGAAAATCTTCTCGACGTATGTCATCATGCCTCGTTTGCCGGCACTTGCGAACTTTTCGGCAATGAACGCATCAAAGCCAATGCCACAAGTACACAGGAAAGGATGGTTGTCAACTACTCCATAATCGAGTTTATGGACTTCCATCGCATTGATGACCTCAATGGCTCGCTTTGGCGACATTGGAAGCATCAGGTGACGAGCCAAACCGTTACCGCTACCGCAAGGAATGATTGCAAGCGCCGTATCGGTCTTAACCAAGCCTCTCGCCACCTCATTGACAGTTCCGTCGCCACCTACAGCCACCACGACATCCACATTCCTTCCTGCTGCCTCGCGGGCAATTTTCTCTGCATGACCCGCATATTCCGTATAGACAAGATCCCACTTATAGCGGGATTTGTCCATGACGCGTTCAACAAGAACTTCTATGTTTTCCTTGTTTACCGTGCCGCTGATAGGGTTTAATATGAACAGAACTGATTTCACACAATGAGTTTTGAGTGCGCAAAATTACTAAAAATCAGCAAGCAAGCGTACAAAATGGACAAGTTTTTTTACTTCACGAAGCGTTTTTCTTGCAAATTATTAAAAAATATTAAAAAAATATGTAACTTTGCAGCCTAAATAGTTCAAAGACATTGTTGTGTCCATACGGCAACAGCCACGGCACCCTGTCGATTACTACACAAAATAACATAATAAGAAATCCTTGATTATGGGACAATTACAAGAGAAATATAAGAACTATCGCGAACCTCAGAAGTTCATGGAGGCAGGAATCTACCCTTATTTCCGTGCCATCACTAGCCATCAGGACACTGAGGTGGAAATGGGCGGACACAAGGTTCTTATGTTCGGTTCAAACGCTTACACAGGACTTACTGGTGACAAGCGTATCATCGAGGCCGGTAAGGCTGCTCTCGACAAGTACGGTTCCGGTTGTGCCGGAAGCCGTTTCCTCAACGGAACACTCGACATTCACATCCAGCTTGAGAAGGAACTCGCTGAGTTCGTAGGCAAGGACGATACTCTCTGCTTCTCTACTGGATTCTCTGTAAACGCAGGCGTCATCGCAATGGTCGTTGGTCGTAACGACTATGTAATCTGCGACGACCGTGACCACGCTTCCATCGTTGATGGACGCCGACTTTCATTCGCCAAGCAACTCCGCTACAAGCACAACGACATGGAAGACCTCGAGAAGATTCTCAAGGGACTTCCTCACGAAGCTATCAAGCTCATCGTTGTTGACGGCGTGTTCTCAATGGAAGGCGACCTCTGCAACTTGCCAAAGATCGTAGAGCTCAAGCACAAGTACAACTGCTCTATCATGGTTGACGAGGCACACGGTATCGGCGTTTTCGGTCGTGATGGACGCGGTGTATGCGACCACTTCGGACTTACTGACGAGGTTGACCTCATCATGGGTACATTCTCTAAGTCAATGGCATCCATCGGCGGTTTCATCGCAGCAGACTCTGACACAATCAACTTCCTCCGTCACACTTGCCGCACATACATCTTCTCTGCGTCCAACACCCCTGCAGCTACAGCAGCAGCACTTGAGGCTCTCCACATCATCAAGAGCGAGCCAGAGCGCATCGCAGCTCTTTGGAAGGTTACCGACTACGCTCTCAAGCGTTTCAAGGAAGAAGGTTTCGAGATTGGCGACACAGAGAGCCCTATCATTCCTCTTTATGTACGCGATGTTGAGAAGACATTCGTCGTAGTGGCAAGAGCCTTTGAGCGTGGTGTATTCATCAACCCTGTTATCCCACCAGCTTGCGCTCCTCAGGACACACTCGTTCGTTATGCCCTTATGGCTACACATACAGAAGAGCAGGTAGAGCGAAGCGTTCAGATCCTCAAGCAGGTATTCGTGGAACTTGACATCATACAGGCATAAACATAGCCATCACACATTATTATATATAAGGAGATCCTTGGAAGTATATGCTTCCAAGGATTATTTATTAGCACACATATGCTGACAATTATCAAGAAAGGCACACATTCTCGAATATTATCCCCAAATCCTTTTGTCAGTTCCCCAAATAGTCGTACCTTTGCACCCGCAATCAAGCAAACGAGGTGTAGCGCAGTTGGTAGCGTTCCTGGTTTGGGACCAGGCTGTCGCAGGTTCGAGCCCTGTCACCTCGACTTAAAAAGACTCACGATTTCTATCGCGAGTCTTTTTTGTTTTGAAAAAAGAATCACCTTGTTCTTGCCACCCTTTTTCACAGAACCGCCAGAATTCTGACAAAATAGTATCAGTCCCCTCCTGCCTTTTCCACAGGCAGAAGGGGACTTTTGTAAGTGATTGATAATGTGCATGTTAGGAATGCATGAAAAAAAACATAGAGTTTTGCATAAAAACTCGCTGAGTTTTGGGTAAAAAGTCATAGAGTTTTTGGTCATTTCCCGCAGAGTTTTTATTCGTAACCCATAAAGTCATGAAAAAGTCGCCCGAGATGACGAAATAGTATCAGTTCATAAGGACATGCAAACACTAGTGCACACAAATGTAGTTTCCTGTTTTCGCCCCCTCCAAACAGGAATTGACACTTTCCAAAACCACTTTTCCGCTTAATTCCTTGCATAGTTGAAAACAATTCCATAACTTTGCAACCGATAA
>JAKSLI010000053.1 GCA_024401305.1 Bacteroidaceae bacterium
ATTACTGCTTCCAAGTGCTTGGGCTCTTACGCCATTCGTTGAGAAGCTCGATATCGTCTGTAGAGATGTAGCCGATTTCTGCTGCCACCTTCACAACCTTCTCGTAGTTTGTGAGTGTAACGAGCTTAACGTCAGCATTCTTGAATGCCTCTTCTGCTACAGGGAAGCCGTAAGTGTAGCTTGCTACCATACCGAGTACCTCGAAGCCTGCTGCGCGGAGTGCCTCAACAGCCTTGAGTGAGCTGCCACCTGTAGAGATAAGGTCTTCGATAACGACTACCTTTGCGCCTGCAGGAAGTTCACCCTCGATGAGGTTCTGCATACCGTGGTCCTTAGCCTTTGAGCGAACATAGCAGAAAGGAAGTTCCATAACATCGGCAACGAGAGCGCCCTGAGCGATGGCACCAGTAGCAACGCCAGCTACACCCTGAGCCTCTGGGAAGTTCTCCTTTACTGCCTCAACGAGCGCATCCTTAACGAATGTGCGGAGACCAGGGAAAGAGAGAGTCTTGCGATTGTCGCAATAGAATGGTGATTTCCAGCCTGAAGCCCATGTGAAAGGATCGTTTGGCTGAAGCTTGATAGCTTTTACTTCAAGAAGTTGTTCTGCAAGAGTTTTCATATTAAGACCCCCTCCGACTCCCCCACAAGGGGAGGGTCCAACCGGGGGCAGGTTGGGGATATTGTTATTATTTATATTTCTTATACATTTAAGCGAACTTCCTCCCTCTTGGGAACTTCCCCTCCCCTGTGGGGAGGTCGGGAGGGGTCTTGGGGTCATCACTGCTGATAAAGCACCTGAACGAGTGTCTGTCCGACTGCCTTGAGCGTTTCCTTGCTGATGTTCTGCATGTTATCGTTCACCGTATGCCATGTAGGACCGAACGACGACTGCTCGCAATCTGGATAGTATGGTATGATGTCAATGCAAGGGATGCCGGCATTCTTTATTACTGGCACATGGTCGTCGGTGATGTATCCGCCGTCTTCCATTGGGAAATAGCTGCTGTAGCCAGTAGTGCGTGCTGCTGCCCAAACGGTTTGCTGCACAGAAGGTGCCGCCTGCTTTGAATATAGCTCAAAATAGAAACGCGCACCTGCACCGCCCACCATATCAAGCAGTACGCCGCAGTTTGCCTTGTAACCCTCCTTGTGAGGATGCTCCGACCAATACTGGGCACCGAGAGCCCATGTGTCCTCGCTATTGCCAAGGTACTCCTCTTCCCACTGAGGCAAGCCCCAGTCTTCTGCATCGAAGCAGATGAAGTCAACACCGTAAGAGAGGGAATCCTGCTGCAGAAGTCGCGCCATCTCAAGCATTACGGCAACACCCGATGCACCGTCGTTGGCAGCATCGATAGGAGTCTTGTGGTTAGCCTCGTCAGGGTCATTGTCTGCCCAAGGGCGAGCGTCCCAGTGTGCACAGAAAAGAATGCGCTTCTCAGCCTCCGGATTATACTGTGCGATGATGTTAGTGGAGTTCAGCGAAGTGCCATCGTAGCCCATAAGCTTCGCGTTCTGTTCGATAACCTCCAGTCCAAAGGAACGGAACTTCCCGGCAATCCACTGACGGCAGTCCTCATGGGCCTTTGAGTTCATGATGCGAGGACCAAATTCACACTGCTTGGCACAATAGTCATACGCACTGTCCTCCGAGAAAGCAGGACCGCAGAGTGCTACAGAGTCTATGTTCTCGCCTTCCGTAACAGCCTGGTTCCCCTTGCAAGAGAAAACAGCTGCCAGCGAAAGCATCAATATGACAAGTAAATAGTTATGCTTCATAATAGTTCATAATACGCTGCAAAATTACAAAATAAAAGCTGAAAGGCAAAGGTTTTTTGTAAAAACCTACAGCAAAGAACAAAAAAGTGCCACGGAAACGAAAAATTTCCGTGGCACTTTTGCATAAAAACTCATAGAGATAATTTTTTTTCTCCGTGAGATAATTATTTTTCTCTATGAGATAATTGTAATTATTCAAGTTTCGCAAACTCAACTTGAGGCTACAGAGTACTGACCATAGGCTACAGGCATCCATGCGGTTTGTAGATTTGCGTCTAAAAACAGTGCGCAGCCAAAGCCTATAGCCTATAGTTTGTACTTTGTAGCCTTCGCGAGCAAAGCTTGCGAAATAATTATTACTTCACGTACTCAGCGAAGTCAGTGAGATGCATGTCACCCTTGCGGAGGAATGTGTCGTGCATAGCGAGGGCTGCGTTGAGGTTGTGGTGAGTCTGACCCATCTTAGAGATCTTGAGGTAGTCCCAAAGGAGCTGCTTGTAGTCTGGGTGAGCACAGTTCTCGATGATGGCATGAGCACGCTCGATAGGTGACTTTCCGCGGAGGTCAGCGATACCCTGCTCTGTAACGATGATGTTCACGTCGTGCTCTGAGTGATCCTGGTGGCTCACGAAAGGTACGATAGAACTGATCATGCCGCCCTTTGCTGTAGAAGGACAAGTGAAGATAGAGAGGAATGCGTTGCGCTCGAAGTCGCCAGAACCACCGATACCGTTCATCATCTTAGTACCGCAGATGTGTGTTGAGTTGGCGTTACCGTAGATGTCAACCTCGATGGCTGTGTTGATACCGATGATACCGAGTCGGCGGATAACCTCTGGGTTGTTTGAAATCTCGCTCTGGCGGATAGTCAGGCGATCCTTGAAGAGGTCGATATTGTCGTAGATCTGCATGAGGCAGTCGTTGGAAACAGTAAGCGAACAAGTAGAAGCCTGCTTAACACGACCTTCCATCATGAGGCCTACGATACTGTTCTGGAGCACCTCTGTATATACGTTGAAGTCTGGCACATTCTTGTCCTGACCGAGAGCTGCGAGGATAGCGTTTGCTGTAGAGCCTACACCGCTCTGGAGAGGGAGGAACGAAGAAGGGATGATGCCGCGACGCATCTCAGAAACGAGGAACTCAGCCACGCGAGCACCGATGTTGTCAGTCACTGCGTCGCTCTCGCTGAATGCACGTGCCTCGTCAGGGAGGTTACACTCAACGACACCTACGATGCGGTTTGTCTCAATCTCAAGGTATGGAGTACCGATGCGGTCAGAAACCTTAGTGATCATGATAGGCTCACGCAGAGGTGGATCCTTTGGCTCGTAAACGTCGTGGAGCTGCTTTGCTGCCTTTGAGTGGAATGCGTTGAGCTCGAGGATGACGCCGTTCTTTGCGAGGCGAGCCACTGTAGGAGAGATACCACCGGCAGAAGTGAGATATACGCGAGTCTTGTCGCCCATCTCCTCGATGTCGCAGACTTCGAGGATTGCCCAGTCAACTTCACCGAGGAAACCGTAGCGGAGTTCCTGTGCCATCTGTGAGAGGTGGATGTCGTTGTAAGCAATCTGGCCGAGGTTTACATTCTTGCGGAATGTAGGGTTAGTAGTGTAAGGTGCGCGATACTTGATGGCACCGATCTCAGCGAGTACGCCGTCTGTGCTCTGACCTGTTGATGCACCTGTGAAAAGTCCAACCTTGAACTCCTTGCCAGCCTCTATCTCAGGCTTGATGAGCTCTGCGAGAGCGCGTGTAACTGCCTTTGGAGAACCGGCAGGAGTAAATCCTGAAAGACCGAGATTGTCGCCGTTCTTGATGAGGGAAGCTGCCTCAACGGCTGAAATTCTTTTAAGCATAGTATTATTTACAATTTACAGATTTACAATTTACGGATTTTTCTCCCCTTGTGGGGGAGTCAGAGGGGGTCTTAATCTTCAGATGTCTCTTCTGTGTTATCATCGTCGTCATCTTCCTCAGAAACAGGGAGTTGAGCGCCTGTGTTCTTGATGTGTTCGATGATCTTTGCAGAAATCTCCTCTGTCATTTCCTCGTTGTCGCGGAGAAGGGTTACGAAGTTGTCCTTACCCTTAACCTTTGTACCACCGTAAGAAAGCATAGCACCTGCCTTCTTGATGATTTCAAACTCTACACCGAGTTCCATGATTTCGTCGATGCGTGAGATGCCTTCGCCGAACATGATGTTCACCTCGCAGCGCTTGAATGGAGGAGCAACCTTGTTCTTCACCACCTTGATTCTAGTGATATTACCGATAACATCGTCCTTGCCCTCCTTGATAGCCTTGCTCTTGCGCACATCTATACGAACTGAAGCATAGAACTTCAGGGCGTTGCCACCAGTGGTAGTCTCAGGGTTACCGAACATGAGTCCGATCTTCTCGCGGAGCTGGTTGATGAAGATTACGGTAGTCTTAGTCTTGGAGATGTTGGCTGTCATTTTGCGGAGTGCCTGTGACATGAGGCGAGCGTGGAGACCAACGGCAGAATCGCCCATAGCACCTTCAATTTCCTTCTTTGGAGTAAGGGCTGCCACCGAGTCAATAACGATGAGGTCAACAGCTGATGAGCATACGAGCTGGTCGGCAATCTCGAGTGCATCCTCACCACAGTCAGGCTGCGACATGAGGAGATCGTCTATCTGTACGCCGAGGTTTGAAGCGTAGTATGGGTCGAAGGCATGCTCTGCGTCGATGAACGCACAGATACCACCCTGCTTCTGACATTCAGCGATAGCGTGGATGGCGAGAGTAGTCTTACCGGAACTCTCAGGACCATAGATTTCAATGATGCGTCCCTTAGGATAACCGCCGCAACCAAGCGCAAGGTCAAGACCGATACTTCCTGAAGGAATCACTTCTACTCCCTCAAGAGCCTTGAGGTCCATCTTCATGATTGAACCCTTGCCGTGGTCCTTCTCAATCTTTGCGAGCACAGTCTTCAACGCATTGAGCTTATCGGCTGGCGTTGCAGGCTTTTCAGCACGAACAATTTTTTCTTTCTTTGCCATTTCTAATATTTTTATTGATTTTCTGCTGCAAAGGTAGTGAATTTATTTGTCATAATCCAAACATTTGACGAAAAAATTAACAATGAAAATTGTTTTCTTTCCATTTTTCGTTTATTTTCCCCTGAATAATCATCAATTTTTTTAACAAAAAAAGCACTGATACCACGAATCTTACAGAACTGTAAAATCCGTGATATCAGTGCTATAAAAGTACAGTTGATTTCTTCTGCAACTATTTGGAAATCACCACCCTACCCTTACGGACAACAATGCCTTTATAATCGGCAGACACACGCTGTCCTCTGAGGTTATAGTAAGCATCATCATTGCTCTTTGTCTGAATCTCAACACTGCTGATGCCTGACACTTCCTCTTCGGCAACGATCATGTATGCTGCTGGTGCGGCTGCAGTCTTCTTGTGAAGGAAGAATGCGCGGAAAGGCTTGGTAGTAAGCTTACCTGTAGCATGTTTGAATTCATTGCCGTTGATGCCATACACATCGTAATCCTTCAGGACAGGATCCACATTGACATTATCTATCACCTGGGTGATGAAGCTCTGCGCAATGAACCAGCCGTCAAGACCACTGATTGGCTGTATGTTGAAGCCTTCGGCAGTCTGTGCGATATTGTTACCGTAGAGAGTGGTTTCACCCATGGTTGGCTTACGGTAAACGAATGGCTGATTGGCAGCTATAACCGTTCCGTCCTCAACCTTCTTGAATGTCATCTTATTGCCTTCTACCTTTGAAAGGACATATACATAAACACCTTCAGGCATTGCAGTAGCGAAAGGAAGGGTCGCTGTTGCCCATTCGGTAGTGAGGTCGCGAGTGTAGGTTGCGCCGAAAGGATTCTCGCTGTCATATTTTTGCGCAACAGTGTTGATGTCGAAAGGTGCGCGGAAGTTATATCCATCAGTGAGTGTGATACGCCAAGCACTCTTGTCGTCCTTCACGAGGTTTCGTACATCATACGGACTTCCGACATTGTTACCATCTTTGTAAATGAGAATACAGTTAGGGTTAACACTTGCAAATTCATACTCTGCCTTGCCTGTATAGCCAGTAAGGTCAATTACTGTAGCTTGTTCATCTGCCAAAGCAGTCGCTACAGACGCATCTGTATGACCGGCACCAGTAATGTAGTAGTCGGCTATATCAACATTGTTTCCATTGCCGCTGATGAGGGTAATGCTTGAAACATTTACAGTCTGTTCCCATGCAGCTTTGATAGAGTTGAGATGGAAGTAAGGATAAGCCGAAAGGTCAACGACTGCTTCGCCGCTTGCAAGAGTAGGATTCAACTCTGGGCAAGTGCCAGTTGCAGGACGATTGTAGAGTACGCGCAAAGAACCACCAGTTCCCTTGATAATCATCTTGTTGTAAGCAGAAAGGTCGGCGTAGTCGTTCGCTGCAACATTGCCAAGAAGACCAGCACCGAAGACTTCAGCACCTGTTACTTCTGTATTGAGGCGGATGTTTGTGCCAGTGATTTCAGTAGCCTTGTCGCTTGCGTAAGAAACCTTGATGTTCTTGATTTCAAGCGTGCCAAGATAGTCGCCATAGTTGAGAAGGATTCGGTCAGCGCCTTCACCTTCAACAGTAGCCTTGACAGTAACTGTCTGCCATGATGTAGTTACAGGGATTGATGGGAAGTTTCCACGGCCTTCATATCCTTCAGACTTCTGTATAGCAGCACCAATATTGCTTGCAACAGAACCCTTTATGTCGAGCTGTAGCGTATATTCTGTTCCATTGGTATAGCTGCCAGGCACGTTGAATTGTCCCTCCCATGGGTTCTTTTTCTCAGAAACGACAATCTTGTAAGAGCCATCATTGTTATTGGTAATCTCACCATTGCCCCAACCACCAAGATTAGAAGGATTGTTATGAACATAGTTGGTTTCAGCCGTATGACTATACATCTTCACGTCAGCAAGGCTTGTGCCCTTTGAACCTGTGCGAGCAGTAACCTCGCTCACGTTCATGTCCATCTTGTCAATAGTAAACCAGTATTTGCCTTCGCGGTTTGTGTCTTCCGAGCTAACAACAGTGTTCAGACGAATCTCGCCAATTGTGCAACCTGGGTATTGCTCCAAGTAGTCAGCAAAGATTGTCAGGAAGTCAAATGTCTTGCTTTCAGGAGAAGTAAAGCGAGTGCCTTTGGCTTCAGTTCCAATGATGTAATTATTATCACCATCCTTGATGATATTGCCGCTAGCATCCTTAAGCTGTACATCTAGGCGATAACCAATTGTACTGCCTTCTCCGAGATTTACAGTAAACTCTGCACATTTTATAAGCGGAGTTCCTGCATATTCCTTGAATACGAATGAAGAGTAATATGTAGTATAGAACTCATAGTGTCCATTTGTCTCGTCAAATTTAGCGTTACCTACAGTCGTTGCTGTTGTACCGTGAGGAACAACCTCAGGCGCAACGCTTGGCGTTCCGTATGGAATGCGATTGCCACAAGCAAAGTCTTTGTACCAGTCGAAGCAATATCCCGAACAAGCCTGACGGGCATCTGGATAGCCGTCTGCCTTCATAGCATCCTCAAAGGCTGGCTTTACCGTACCATTACTGATATAAGCATCCATATCCACGTATGTGGTTGTGCCCTGAAGGGTGAAACTGATGTTAGGGTGCTTGTCAACAAGGTGACGGAAGCGGAGTCCCCAACCGATGTTCTGAGTAGTCTGCGTCTTTACACCAGATGTCGTACCGTTTGTGGTACCAGTACCCCATGTGCCGAAGTTACCTTCTGTATATTGTGTATGCTCTTCGTTCCAGTGACCAGAGCCTTGCTTCATCGGGCTCCAGTCAACCTCTGTGATAACGATTGGCTTCTTGTCGATAGGCACCTGAGCCTCGAATGTAGAGATGAAGTTTGCCTCACTCTGGTTCGCATCCCAACCACCATACCAACCTGGGTAGTTGTGGACAGCATAACCGAAATTGTTGTCAGAGATGGCCTTTGAGTTATAGTTTCTATAGTCTGCCTGATATGATGTACCAGGAAGGAGAATGATACCTGTAAAGCCATTCTGGCGAATCTTATTCACGACAGGCTGGAAATAATCAGCGAGGTTGCCGCTCATGCGCACTGGCTCGTTGCCAAGCTCAAGCATAATCTGACCTGCATGGGACTTCACATAGTCATTGCTTGACACGATATCCCATACTGTTGTAAGGTAAGTGTTGTAATAGTCTCCCACCTTAACATCTTCCGGGAATACGCCAGGAGGTCGTACCACGACATAAAGACCATGAGCCAGCGCATCCTGGATGATAGGCACATAAAGGTCCTGCATACGAGTACGCATCTTGTCGAACGAGAAGTGGCAGATGTTAGCCTCGTCAAACACCGTATGACCATTAGGGTCTGTGGCAGTCTTGGCATTGTCATTTACGTTCGTGAAGCCAGAAGCAGTATAGCTAGGGTCTCTCAACCATGCTGGATCGAGATGCAGACGGAAGAGGTTGCAGTAGGATCCCTTGGCTGGGTTTGCTATAGCCTGAAATACCTTGGTAAAATAGTTCTTACATGCGTTAATGTCATTAGTTGAAGGACTATTGTAATTTATCCATCCCCAACGTCCACCATTAAAGTAGCAGTTCGGCGTGTCCATAACGCCATGGAGCGTTACAGCCTTGCCTGTAGGGTCAACAAACTCCTTACCAGAAACCTTCAAATCTGGTATGGCTCCGAAATAGCTTACCGGTGTCTGCTGTGCCTGAGCAGAAACTGAAAGCAAGGACAATGCGACTAACGATGTCGCGAATATTGATAATATCTTTTTCATGTTAGTCAAGAATTAAATCGTCTGAATCTATTGGTTCCATCACCTCTTCAGGCTGAAGGCTCTGGCTGTTATTAATAACACACACATCCCCCACCAGCTTATGAACATAAACATCTGGAGTTAAATAGAATTTTTTCATTTAGAATATAGGAATTGTGAAAAAAGACGCCGCAGGCTCGTCCCTTCACGGAACTCCTGCGGCTTCTTATCAATAAATAAACAAACAATTACTTCGTTTAATGGAAGAACAAGTCGCTACCATCACCTGGCTTAAGGTCAGTGCTGATCTCTTCTGACTCGTTCGTGATACCTTGACCTTCATTTCCATGAACAGAGTCGTAGTCTCTTGTCTCTACGCTGAAAGGGGCAAGAACTGTCTCCATCTTGAGAGTGTGAACATTCAATTCTGGTTGTATATATTGCTTTTTCATTTTAGTTTTTCTTTTTTTAAGTTTAACAAAATCAAATCGAATAAAAATAATGTCTTTTACTTAACATACTTTTTACCGTTTACAATATATACACCTGAAGGGAGGTTGTTCATCATGTCAGCACCGTTTGCCACTACACGTCCGTTGAGGTCGTAAACCTTTGTTGACTTAGTAACAAGGATAGCGTTCTGACCGAATTCCTCAGCAATTACAGACTCAATGCCTGTTGCACCGTCCATATCAGAGTCGTCATAGTTCAAGAACATTGCTACAGGAGCATCATTTGTTGCAGCAGGAGAATACTTTCCGTTAGTTCTGATTATAGAGCGGAGACCTGGGTAAGCTGCAGATGCTGTATTCAGGTATCTGATTTCATTATTGTTATTCAAATAGAAATCATACTGACTCATTGTAGTGTTATTGTATGATCCCTCAAACACCATACCACTTGGAGTTGTAGTGTTGACTGGAACAGATGCCTGAAGTGTAACATCAGTAATAGTGAGAGCATCAACAGTCTTAGTAGGCTTAACGAATACAGGACGACCTGCCACGATCATGTTATAGAAGTGGTGAGTGAGGTGTACTGTCTTGTCCTTATAATCTGTGAAGTGGATACATCTTGCGCCTTCACCGAATACCTCCTCGAACTTCTTCTCGTTCATAGAGAATGGAAGAACGAGAGCTACCCACTTACCTTCAACAAGCTTACGGTTGAGAGTTACAGACTCAACATAGCGACCTGTGCCAGACATAGCAGTGCTAATGGCTGAAGAGTTATCAGCATTGTCTGTCAGAGATGCAAGTGTTGTTGTTTCTACATCAGCACGCCATGCGTTACCTGTAGCCTGAAGACGAGCGAGAGATATTCTACCACCATTAGAAACAATGAAGTATTCCTTACCTGCAAGAGCAGCGAAGTCAATGCGGAGAGCTGTTGTTCCGTCAGTGCCAATACAATCATTTGCGTAGTTATTGGTCATTCCAGCTACAGCGTGAATCCAACCACGTTCTCTTGCTTCCTGAGTAATCTTGTTCTTGTTATCTCCATTAGTATCAGCACCATCACAGAATGGAATTGGCTTACCAGTCTCATCAAGTACATAGATGCTTGCATTCTTACCAGCTTGAGGCACGATGAATGCACTGATGAACTGGTTCTTCATTGGCATGAAGCGGAAGAATGAACCAGAGATAGGAATTGCAAACTCAAGGTTCTTATGTGAATCGGCAGCAGCAGTGCTATTAGCTGTTTCAAGGCTATAAACATTTTCTGCATCATTAGTATAAGCAGTACCCTTTTCTTCATAAGCAACCTCTGTGTGAGCTACAGAGTTAGCAGCAGCAGCAACATTCCACTGACAATCGAGTTCCTTAGAAACTGAACCCCAACCAGAATCAGGACCTGTAAGTCTTGCTTCCTGAGCACCAGAGTTGAATGATGAAGAATATGTTGCAAGAGAAGTATCCTTTGTTGGAATAGAAGCCACTCCTTCTTCCCACATATCGTCATTACCAGCCTGCCAGTAGAGACCAGGAGCTTCTTCTGTACCATTGCTTACGATGCTCTGGAGAGAGTTAAGGAGTGCAGGGTCTTCCTCGCGCTGGAATACATAGTCAGCTGGCATCTCGTTAACCCACTGGAGATAGTGGATGTTGAGCTGAGCGTCAGCATCAGTTTCGCCATCCTTATATGTAACGCCTTCAATAGCATCAAACACAACATAGAGTGACATCTGAGTCTGTTCTGGGTCTGTGATTGTAATTCTTGAATCTGTCTCACCATCCCAGAAGCCCTTTGTTCCATTCTTCTCAACGTGAGCCTTGAGGTAAACCTTGTATATTTGCCAATTTGTTTCTGGATTATCTCCAACTGGTTCAACCTTAAATTCACGGAGGAGATTCATATAAGTGCTACCACCGTTAGTAGAGCTGATCACCTTCATGTTTACAGCACCATTAGGAGCAGAACATGCGATAGTGAACCAGCCAGAACCAGTTACGTTAACCTTCAAACCATTAGAGAGGATAGGAGTGAATGAGCGGCGGTCTGCATCGAAACCTGTCTGTTCTGCACCTGTTGTATGAAGACCAGAGTACTTTGTAGGGTGGCAGAATTCAATGTGTTCGTTATGGTCACTTTCATCCCATTCGAAACCTGTATGCTGACCATTTGAAGGGCGACCGTCAAATGTTACCTTATCTTCGCCCTTTCCATCGCTAAATACGAGGAGGTGGTCCATTATCAGTTCATTATTAAGACCATCTACAGCACAGATATAAGTACGGCCATCATACTGATTTACCTTCTTCTTCTCAATATCAGATTCCTTTGTATTAGTAAATGAAGACTTACCGAAGTTCCACTGGTATGGTTTGTCAAAACCGAATGGAGAAACCCTAACATTCTCATGCATACCAGCCTTCAAAGTAACACCATCATCCTGATAACCGTATTTGTCTGTACGACCGATAGTAACCTTAAGGTCAGGACGCTTGATCACGAAGCCCTTTACCCAAACGTTGTCATCTGCAACATTGCTTTCATAAGTAAAGAACAAAGTACATGTACCATTCTGGCCAAGCTGAGCAAGACGAACATTCACGACAAGCGCATTGAGGCCATTGGCATTTGTTTCATTACGTGTATAGTTGAAGTCCCAACTCTTCAATTCCTTGAGTCTTCCATCGAGCTGATCATTTGTATAGTAAACCTTGATCATTCTACGAGCTCCATCAGAGAGATCATTCTGAAGAAGTGCAGTAACGTCGAATGTACCCTGAACCTTCAGTGCAACAACACCATTGGTTGGGAATTCGCCTCTACCTTCAATATATTGCGGCATACCTGCAGCACCACCATGACTAATTGCCATACCCTTTATATCATTCCAAGCATAATTGCTACCAAGGATGTAAGCATTCTTGCCCTTGTTGGCAGTCATTTCAATATCCTTACCGCTTGTCACGATATTTGCGAAACGCTTGCCGTTCTCGTCTGTGAATGACTTGTTCAGAGTAGCAGGAGTGCCACTTACCTTAAGCTCATCAGCAATTGTTCTTTCATTTGCAGGAGTGTCAGAAGTAGGCACAGTAATGTTTGCAAATGGAATATACTCCTTTGCAATGCCGTCAAAAGTCTGGTTGAAAACAGGCTGATAGATTGGATTCATGCCACTAAGAACATCTGAAAGATTGATGTCCTTGATTACCTTTACTGTAACCTTTGCCTTGTCAGAACCATGCCACTGACCATATTCACACTGAGTAGGAACTATTTCACCAGCGAAATAATAAGTCTGACCCACTGAAAGTTTAGATGAAGGAATAGTCGTTACTGAATTGCCCCAAGCATCTTCTGCAATTTTATCATATTTCTGATCAGCAAAAGTGCCATCAGTATATTCTCTCCAGATAGCACCACTTTCATTCAAAGAGAGCTTCAAGTCATAACCTTCAACAACAACCATGTTAGTTGCAGTTACATCCTTGAATGTAGGAGTAGGCTTCTTAGCATGCTCACCACCAAAGTTCAAAGTGATTGAGTTAAGGGTAAAGTTGCCCTTGTGAGTGCCGTTATCACCGAAG
Source organism: Bacteroidaceae bacterium (assembly GCA_024401305.1). GTDB lineage: Bacteria > Bacteroidota > Bacteroidia > Bacteroidales > Bacteroidaceae > Prevotella. Next base: position 12,641 of record JAKSLI010000053.1, read on the forward strand.
AGTTCTATCGCAGTTACAGATCTGAGTTGCTCTCTGTTTTCATCCTTTATAGTAAAAGGATAATTGTATTCTGTCACATTGCCTCCATTATAGATGAAAGACACACCATTGAACGCACCAGCACTTGCAGTCTTCTCAACATTTGTACCTGCAAGAGTCAATGTGTTGAGTTCATGCAAATCAACAGGTTCACTGAATGTAACAGTAATCCTAGCCCAATCTGCTGTTATAGATCCCTGATGAGAATTTGCATTATATGAAGCACCTGCACCTGCTACAATCTTTGAGAGGTCGAGTCTGTTGTTAACACATGTGATGTTGGCAGGATGGGTATTTGAACGAGTAACCGTGATTGTACCATATGCTGACTGCTTCCAGTCCATACGTCCAATTCGAATATATTCGTTACTGCCATCAACCTTAATCTCATTCGCAGTAATTGTGTGAGAAAGTGTGATTGGCGAACCTTCGAAATTACCTGATACATTTGTACCACTTTCTCCCATCTCATAACCAACTTCTTCAGAAGTTCCCCAAACCTGAACACAAGAGATAGAGAGAACGTCACCGGCCTTGATTGTACCTGGGGCAAACTGAAGCTTGATGTGAGCTTTCTCAATATCATTATCTTGAAGTTTACGGAATGTTTGACCGTTAACAACACGATAAACATGGTTTCCAGAACCATCCTTCAAACCTTGTGCATAATAAGTTACACCACCATTGTCGCCTAAAATGTACGCATCACCAAAAGCAGGTGTTGGATTGTCTGTAGGCATTGAAAATGTCGTAATGGTCGTCTGTGCCCACGACGCACTACTTCCCGTCAGCACTGCCAACAGGAATAACATCCTCAGAAAGAGGACGCTAGATTGTTGTTTAAGTTTTGTCATTTGTTTTTTTATATTGTTTGTTGATTATGCTTGCAATAGTGAGCTGTTGCCCCATACTATATACTATATATATTATATGTACATCAAATGTAAACCCGCTAGTGCACTCCACCACATTGGCAGAGTGTTGAATTTTTAAGGGAAATAAAGGACAATTTATAGGTTAATAGCGACAAAATATCGCAAAATCAGGCGCAAAACTATATATATATATATATATTAACAAATTTTAACGGCACTATTTTCTTCGACGCCGTAATATTTTGATATATAGCAAGTTACCCCATAAGGGCTATCCTTGACGTACATTACAAAGCTGCGAAAGTTGGATAACTGATATATTATTCCCCAAATTCAACTTTTCCTCTCAAAAATTTCTTAATACAGAAAATAATGTTAACTTTGCCGAAAATAAACTTAGAAAACAATTATAGCATGAAATCAATTCTTGAAGGACGCCCAGCTCTCGAAGCTGAGGTAATGAAAGTGGCTGAAGTGGCCGGCTATCTCTGGGAAAAGGGATGGGCTGAGCGTAATGGTGGCAACATCACAGTGAATGTAACAGAGTATGTTGACGACGAAATCCGTCAGATGCCTGCCATAAGCGAAGTTAAGCAGATCGGCATGGTACTGCCACAGCTCAAAGGCAAGTACTTCTACTGCAAGGGTACAGGCAAACGCATGCGCGACCTCGCACACTGGCCTATGCAGAACGGCTCAATCGTTCGCATCTGCGACGACTGCGCATCATACGAAATCATCGCCGACGAGCCTGTAATGCCTACATCTGAACTCCCTACACACCTTGCACTGCAGAACTATCTCCTCGAGACTGGCAGCTGCTACAAGGCTACTCTCCACACTCACCCTATCGAACTCGTGGCAATGTCGCACATACAGCGATTCCTCAAGGGCAACGAGATGACAAAGGTGCTCTGGTCAATGATTCCTGAGACCCTCGCCTTCGCTCCTCTGGGCATCGGCATCGTACCTTACGACCTCCCTTCTTCCGTTTCGCTCGCAGAAGCAACACTCGAGAAGGTCAAGGACTACGACGTGGTAATGTGGGAGAAGCATGGCACAGTAGCCGTAGGACAGGACATCATGGATGCCTTCGACCAGACAGATGTGCTCTGCAAGGCTGCCAACATCTACATGTGTGCTAAGTCTATGGGCTCTGAACCAGACGGCATGACAGACGAACAGATGAAGGAAGTGCAGGATGTCTTCAAACTTCCAAAGAAACGCCCATGCTAAAAGTTTCGCAAGCTTCGCTCGCGAAGGCTAAAAGCTAAAGGCTAAAGGGTAAAGGCTGCCATCCGGACGGTACCTTTAGCTTTTAGCCTTTAGCTTTTGGGGCTCAATTTGAGCTCGCGAAAAGTTGAACTTACCTAACGACTATGAAATCAATAATATCTCTCTTCCTGCTTTGTTTTGCCCTTACCACACAGGCGCAGAGCGTTGTTTCGCTGCCGGACAATAATAATATTCCAGCTTTCTACCAGAACCACCCTTGGCGCGGAAGGAAAGTTGCGTATTTCGGCGACTCAATAACCGATCCTAACAACAAGGCGGCAAACAAGAAGTACTGGAACTATCTGAACGAGTGGCTCGGCATAGAGTATTTCGTGCCAGCAAAGAGTGGACGCCAGTGGGACGATGTAGCACGCCAGGAGCAGCTTCTTCAGGAGAAATGGGGACAGGATGTGGATGCCATCTTCATCTTCCTTGGCACGAACGACTTCAACCACGATGTGAAGCTCGGCGAATGGTACACCGTGCGCCATGAGAAGGTGATGCGTGCTGCCCACGGAAAGAAGAAACAGATGGAGACCGTGAAGCATCGCGTGCATAACATGGATACGAACACATTCCGCGGACGCATCAACAAGGCTCTCTCCCTTCTGAAAAAGAACTATCCTGACAAGCAGATTGTTCTCATCACACCTATCCACCGCGCCGGCTTCTTCCCTAACGACAGCAACTGGCAGCCGGAGGAATGCTATTCCAACGAACTCGGTTATTTCATCGATGACTACATCTCCATCGTAAAGGAAGCAGGCACTGTCTGGGCATTGCCGGTCATCGACCTCGCATCCCTCTCAGGACTTTTCCCTCTTGAGGATGCCCACGCCAAGTTCTATAATAATGCAGACACCGACCGTCTTCATCCGAACAATCTCGGTCACGAACGCATGGCAAAGACTATAGCGGCACAGCTTTACAGTTTGTTCTAGTTTTGCAGAGGCAAAACCAGAGGCTAAAGGGTAAAGGCTAAAGGGTAAAGGCACCATCCGGAGGGCAGCCTTTAGCCTTTAGCCTTTACCCTCAAAGCGAGAATTCGCTTTGAACAAGCTCAGCTACCTCCAGTAGCTGAGCATACCACTCTTCCCCGAACCTGCGTGTCAGCGGACCTTCAAGGAACTTGTATATCGGCAGACCTATCTCACGACCTTTCTTCACAGCCGTATGGCAAACGTCCCAACGGTTGTAGCTGAGTGCCGACATGCCATTGGAAAGCACCTTTTCGCGTATAGGATAAAGCGCACATGAGATAGGCTTTATGAAGTCTATCTTTCCTGCTCGCTGCGCCTTCTCGATGGCACATAGGCAGCAGTCGCCATCATAACAAGTGAACACGCAGTCCTTGCCGTTCACGATGCTCGTCACGAGGTCGCCCTCTTCGTCAACATACGCCACGCCCTGCTTGTCGATGATGCTCTGTGCCTGAGCCGAAAGATCAGGCCAAACAGTGTCGAGCGCATCCTCTATATGCATCACTTCCTCTTGGGTTACAGGCGCACCGGCATCACCCTCCACACAGCATTCGCCCTTGCACTGTGAGAGGTCGCAGCAGAACTGCTCAGTGAATATTTCTGTTGAGACAAGAACGTCTCCTATTTCTACTATCATCTAAGTTATTTATGATTTTTGATGTATGATGTATGATTTTTTATCTACGGATTATAGAACAAATACCCCTGAATAGAACAGTTGTAGTTGTCTTCATTATCACGCCAGAGATCCATTCTATAGATCACGAGCACTGACTTCTTGTCGGCAGAAGTGAAGGTGTAACACTTATCGTCCTTCAGTCCTGCATGCTTTATTTCCACAACACCATGATTGGCAATGCTGAGCTTGAAAGTGTTCTTATTCAAGTCATATAGCTGATGCTCCTTCTTGCACTTTTCATCATATTCCTTCTTTATTGATTCATCAACTACAATGTCCGTCATTTTCTTGAAACCTTGCGGCACATTGACGCTCCCTTCATACGCATATGTCATAGCCACCGAGTTCATTATAGCCTCCTTGTCTGCCTTTGTCTCAATGCCCATGAAGTCCTCGTAATCTACGGAATACAAGTGGGGAGCTCCTGATTTCTCGGCAAACAGTTTCTTGGAATAATAGTCGTAGTCAACATACGAGCAGTCCCTGAAAGCGCGATACTGTTCACGGGCAGATGCTTCCGGAATGGAAAGGAAATACTGCTTGAGATGGTCCGCATTGTCTCCTATGCCCTTTTTAACAGGATAGGCAGCCAAAGCCTTGTCGAAACGCCCGATGATGACATCGCGTGCAATGTTCGTGAAGTTCAGCGGATGGCATGAAGTGGCAATCAGTATGATGGCAAAGCTGATGCTTATCCAATGGATGCGGCGAGCCTTGTTAATCCAAAGACCTATGGCAACGGCGTAGAACCATGCATTCAGCGTAAGCACATAAAGGCGATTTGCCGTGATGCCATAGTCCATCAGTCGCCTGCCCAGACCTATGCTCATCAATACCAAGAGCGGCAGTACGGCAGGCAGTATCCATCGCATCAGTTTCTTCTCGAAACCCTTGTGCTGCTCGTCGTTAAGGTAAGGATAGAGCAGGAAGGTCAGTCCCACAATGCCTATCATCAGCGCTGAAACCATTCCTGCAAGCGTGCCGTGAGGCAGTTCCCATGTGAACAGGATCTTTGCTCCATAGGCATAGAGCACGGCCATATAGAGCAGCACGAGAGGGAGGAAAAGATAGCGCGAGATGCCAAGCACGAAGCGGTTCTTAGGCAACTGATTGTTGTTCTTCCGTTCTCCTTCGGGGGTGCGGATGAGGAAGAGCAGTACAGGGAGTGTGAGAAGGCAAAGGACTGCCATCACTCCAAAGACCTTACTCTCGCTATCCAAACCGAAAAGTTCGCACGATCCGGCATAGAGGAAGCTCAGACCAAGCTGCATGACGCCTCCCACGGCAAAGCCTATGACGCCGTTGAGCATCAGGTTGAACACGAAGTTCCACGACATCCTGTCGTCCTTCTCCTTATGGAACGGCAGGAAGCAGGTGGCAACGACGAGAGCCAGAATGGCTGCCGACTGCGCTATTGCCATGGCATCGGAAATCTTATCCATCGTATGCAGCGCTATACTGTCGCCGGCAAGGGCAGCAAGGGCAATGCCCAGAGCTGTGTTTATCTTTCCCTTGCTACCATCCGCCACCTCCTCTGCGCATAGATGATACAGCAGACCCACCAACATTCCTACGGCGAAGAAGAATGTCAGCGCGTCAGGATCCTCTCTTGCCACTACCAGATAAATCATCTGGACTGTCAATAAGGCAAGGAAGGATATGGTCAAAGGGAAGCGCAGAACGGTTCCCTTGGTGGCTTCTGCAAGTCGTTGGATGATAGGTTTCTTTTCCATTATGATGTAAGGTTAAAGAGGTTTCTACATAGATAGACGCTGCAAAGATACGCCAAACAACTCAAAAAACAAAAAGAATTAACAATAAATCGCTAATAAATCTTATGCATTACAATTAAATATATTAACTTTGCACAAACTAACCACCGTTCCCGAAGTGCAACTTCGGGTTCACAACCCACAAAAAGATGAAAAGAACTTTTTCCCTAACACTCCTCCTTCTCGCGGTTTCCATTTGTTGTTCCGCACTCACTCCTGCACCTACTGGTGCTAAAGACTATTTCGACGGCAAGCCTTACGGTTGGGCTACATGTGCCGATGAATCAGGTGCTCCTTACGATCTCAAGGGCGGTTTGAATGTTGCGCAGCCTAAGACCATCATCCTCAAGAGCAATGGTGCGAACAATGACGACGCCATCCTCGCGGCAATCCAGCAGTATGACATCATCGTGCTCGACGGTTCCAATGGCGATTTCATCATCAACAAGCAGATGGGCATCGTGAATGCCAAGCACAAGACCATCGTTGGCCGCAACAACGCTACTCTCCGCACTCGCTTCGTGCTCACTGCCGATGTGCGCAAGATCCTCAAGACATACAACCTTGAAGGCCTCAGCAGCACAAACCAGATCAGCGGAACACTCCCTGACGGCACAAAGATAACGAACATGGACGAGCGTGCATTCTACACTCGCAAGGCTCTCCAGGAGATTGCCTATAAGCTGAACGGCAACTACGACATCGACTATATGGTGAAGTCGGGCATCTTCTCGCTCAATGCCACTGACGAGGACATCATCTTCCGTAACCTAACCCTCGTTGGTCCTGGCTCTATCGACATCGACGGCGTTGACCTTATCACGAACCAGGAGTCGAACCACACATGGGTTGACCACTGCACATTCATCGACGGTCTGGACGGTTGCCTCGACAGCAAGCGCAACGACTATGCTTCCTACACATGGAACCTCTTCTATTATACCGAGAACTCATTCTCACACTCTTACACAACTGCTTGCGGATGGGTGGAGAATCACTCGATGATGCAGCACCTCACCTTCGCCAACAACATCTGGGGCAAGGGTTGCTCTCGCCGTCTTCCACAGGCTTCCGACTGCTATATCCATCTCCTGAACAACTACCACAACTGCGCCGGCAACTCTATCGCCATGACTCTCAACGGCTATATGAAGGCGCTCGTGGAGGGCAACTATGCTGCTGCCGGCGTAAACTCTCCTCTCTGCGGTAGTGCGGATGCCAGTGACCCTAAGCGTGAGCACCACAGAATCTATGCCGTTGGCAACAGTTTCTCGCAGACCCAGGTGGAGGCTTCTTGCCGCAACAATGACAATATCACCGTTCCTTACGAATACAACAAGATCTCTTTCGCCGACGTGCCTAAGGTTCTCACTGATATCTATGGTGCAGGTGCCGAACTCTTCAATTGCTTCATGCCGTTCGTAGAGGACGAACCGGAGCTTTCCGCAGACAATTTCGGCTTCTGGCAGTCGTCTCTCGAAGCACTCGTAGGCAACAAGGCAATTGCTCCTATCAAGAATCTCCTCGGTGCAAACTACACCATCTCTTCTTCCGACGAGAGCATTGCCACTGTCACTCAGGAAGGCATCATCAATCCTAAGGCTGCCGGCAAGGTTACCATCACCATCACTGCAAACGACGACATCTACTATTCAAACATCACACAAACTATCAGCCTTAACGTTACAGCGCCTTCAACATACGAGACCATCAAGCTTTGGGACTTCAATAAGCGCAGCGATGAGACCGTTGCTCTCCTCAACAGTTCGGACTGGGCTGCTTCTGGCGGCAACTACACCTGCGACATAGCGCTCAACAAATCGCCCCTCACCGCAAACAATGTTGAGATTGAGGAGGCAAAGGGACTTCTCTTCACTTGCCCAGCCAACCAGTTTGTGTATTATTCAAACAGCATCCGCATGAACAAGCCATGCGCCATCTATGTACCAGACCTCAAGAAGGACGACAAGATTGCCATCACATGGAAGTCAGCAAACTCTTCTGCACAGCGCGGCTTCACAACAAAGAACCTCTCCAGTGCTTCATTCACAACCGACGGAACGAAGCGCACCGTGGAAAGCAACGTACTTGAAGATGGCGAAGTGGAGTTCAACAGCGCTACAGGCGGCATCTACATCTATTCCATAGAACTCAAGCGTCAGGGAGCCACAGGCATCAAGAACCTTGAAACCCCTGAAACCTTTGGAACCTCTGGAACCCCTGAAACCTCTGGAACTTCCAACGCCTCATACTACAACCTCGCCGGCCAGAAAATCACATCCGCATATAAAGGCATAGCAATCAAGAACGGCAAGAAAATAATTATCTCACAGGGAAAATAACTGAAGAAGTAACATCAGTAATATTTCTATCACAAAACCAGGAGGCAGATACTTCACTACGAGTATCTGCCTCCTGGTTTTGTTTGGGTCTTAGGGGGTAATGTTGGATCCTTTCCAGGGATCGGTTTGTTAACAAAAACCAAACATGATGAGGATGGAAATAATTGTATCCATAGTTGTATAATTTTTAAGTCGTTAATAATTCTATTTATTTGTTTTTTTGACTCTTCCGCATTTCGTGGAACGGTTTGTTAA
>JAKSLI010000054.1 GCA_024401305.1 Bacteroidaceae bacterium
AGACAGTTATCTCTGGTATGGGTGAGCTCCACCTCGATATCATCATCGACCGTCTCAAGCGTGAGTTCAAGGTAGAATGTAACCAGGGTAAGCCACAGGTTAACTACAAGGAAGCTATCACTCGCGAGGTTAACCTCCGTGAGGTTTACAAGAAGCAGTCTGGTGGTCGTGGTAAGTTCGCTGATATCATCGTTAATGTTGGTCCAGTTGATGAGGACTTCAAGCAGGGTGGTCTCCAGTTCGTTAACGAAGTTAAGGGTGGTAACATCCCTAAGGAATTCATCCCATCTGTACAGAAGGGCTTCGAGTCTGCTATGAAGAACGGTATCCTCGGTGGTTTCCCTGTTGACAACCTCAAGGTTACTCTCATCGATGGTTCGTTCCACCCAGTTGACTCTGACCAGCTCTCTTACGAGCTCGCTGCTATCAACGCTTACAAGAACGCATGTGCTAAGGCAGGTCCTTGCCTCATGGAGCCTATCATGAAGCTCGAGGTAACAACTCCTGAAGAGAACATGGGTGATGTAATCGGTGACCTCAACAAGCGTCGTGGTCAGGTAGAAGGTATGGATGAGACTCGTTCTGGTGCTCGTATCGTTCGCGCTATGGTACCACTTTCAGAGATGTTCGGTTATGTAACTGCTCTCCGTACTATCACTTCAGGTCGTGCAACTTCATCTATGGAGTACGATCACCACGCACCTCTCTCAAATACAATCGCTAAGGCTGTACTTGAAGAGATCAAGGGTCGCACAGACCTCCTCTAATAGCCCCCTCCATCTCCCCCGAATGGGGGAGTGACTAAAGGTAATATTATTAGCCACTGTGCCCAGCGGTTTTCCGCTGGGTATCAATGGCAAAACCGCACGCCGAGCAAATGACTCTTTGGCGTTTGGTTCCTTTAAACTTTAAATATTAAACTTTAAACATTAAAAAGACTATGAGTCAGAAAATTCGTATTAAGCTTAAGTCATACGACCACAAGCTCGTTGACAAGTCAGCTGAGAAGATCGTTAAGGCTGTAAAGGCTACAGGTGCAATCGTTAGTGGTCCTATTCCACTCCCAACTCACAAGCGCATCATCACAGTAAACCGCTCTACATTCGTTAACAAGAAGAGCCGTGAGCAGTTCCAGCTCTGTGACTTCAAGCGCCTCATCGACATCTACAGCGCTACACCAAAGACTATCGATAGCCTCATGAAGCTCGAACTTCCTTCAGGTGTTGAGGTTGAGATCAAGGTGTAATACACAGAAAATCATATTTCTATGTAAATATATAGAGGATGCACTTCGCAGTGTGTCCTCTTTTTGAATAAGTAAGTGGACATGATTGGTCCATATTAAACCTTCACAAAAATGAATCTTTTCGACGTTTATCCACTCTTCCCGATTAATATTGTTCGTGGCAAAGGCTGCCGCGTATGGGATGAAAACGATACAGAATATCTTGACCTCTATGGCGGTCATGCTGTGATAAGCATCGGTCACTGCCATCCTCACTATGTGGAGATGCTCACTGACCAGCTTAATAAACTCGGTTTCTACAGCAATTCCGTTGTAAACAAGCTCCAGCAGCAGCTTGCTGAGCGTCTAGGCAAGGCTTGCGGTTATGAGGACTATCAGCTTTTCCTTGTCAACTCTGGTGCTGAGGCGAATGAGAATGCGCTGAAGCTAGCTTCGTTCACTAATGGCAGAACACGCGTTCTTTCCGCTGCAAAAGCCTTCCACGGCCGTACTTCACTTGCTGTTGAGGTAACTAACAATCCAAAGATTATCGCGCCTATAAACGACGGTAAGCATGTTACATACCTTCCAATAAACGATATTGAGGCGTGGAAGCAGGAAATAGAGAAGGATGATGTTTGTGCATGTATCATCGAGTGCATACAGGGTGTAGGCGGAATCCAGATGGTTCAGGCTGAATTCCTTCAGGAACTCCAGAAGATTTGCAAGGAGCATGGTACAATCCTTATCTGCGATGAGATTCAGTGTGGCTACGGTCGCTCTGGCAAGTTCTTCGCGCATCAGTGGCTTGGCGTTCAGCCAGACATCATTACAGTCGCAAAGGGTATCGGCAATGGCTTCCCTATGAGTGGCGTGCTTATCTCTCCTGAGTTGAAACCTGTCTATGGTCAGCTTGGTACAACATTCGGCGGAAACCACCTCGCTTGTGTTGCTGCCCTCGCTGTTCTTGATGTCATTGAGCAGGAAGGACTTGTTGAGAATGCAAACAAGGTAGGCGAATATCTCATTGCAGAACTCAAGAAGATTCAGGCTGCAAATCCAGACAAGATTTCTGATGTTCGTGGTCGTGGTCTTATGATTGGTATTGAACTCGTTCAACCATATAAGGAACTCCGCTCAAATCTCCTCTTCAACGAACACTGCTTCACTGGTTGCGCAGGCACTAACACACTCCGTCTGCTCCCTCCTCTTTGCCTTTCTATGGCAGAGGCACAGGAGTTCCTTGAGAAGTTCCAGCGCGTGCTGTAAAGATATATCAGTAAACAAAAAATCCCACGGAAATTTCCGCGGGATTTTTTGTTCCTTCCTATATTGGAATTTACATTACTTTATTACCTTCTTGCCCTTGCTTATGACAATGCCCTTGTTGTTTTGTCCAACTCTCTGACCTGCAAGATTGAATGTCTTGCCGTTTGTGGCGTTGTCGCGAACATTCTTTATTGCATTTGCTGAAGGTATGAGCTCTATTTTGAGGAGCTCTGCGTTGTCTGAGTTTACTACCATGCCTTCCTTCTGTAGATGGGCAAGGTAAGCATCAGTCACTATAATTGAGTAGTATTCGTAGTTTACGAGCGTGTTGTCGTAGTTGGCGTTCTCCAAATCCCAACCGAAGTTGAGCCAAGAACCCTTCTTTTTGCAGAATACGCGGACTTCGTCACCTACCTTCGCGTTCTTGAAAGTCTCGGGATTGATGTACTGGCAAGTAGGAATCTTCGACTTACCAAACCATATCACATTGCTGTAGTCAGGCTTCTGCTCAAGCTTGAGGAGATTGATTTCTTTTACATCGAATGTTCCGCCAGCGAATGCTATACCATTATTCTTGATCAGTGGGAAAATCTCGTTGGTGATGCCGATATAGACTGGGCTCATCTTGTCATCCAGTCCAAGCGGACGAGTTCCGACGCCTGGCATACCTTCGCCTGTAGGGCAGTTAGGGTAGGTGGTGATGAACTCGTTCTTTGCCGCGTCTGTTTTCACATTCGCAATGGCTACTTCAAGGATGTCGCCCACCTCAACCTGCTTAAGTAGAGCAGCGCTAAGGGTGAATTTCTGTCTTGAGAACACCTTCTTCTCGCCTGTATAGAGATTTATTTTCTCGCCTTCCTGACCCGGAAGAACTTCCGACTTTGACTCTGCAGGAACTGGAATGCCAAGGATGCCGCACATCTTTGCTGCGTATTTGTAACCGAAATGACGGTAACCTGCAGCCGAGAAATGATAGTCGTCAGTTGGATTTGGCTCACATTCAGCAGAACTTACCACATAAGACGTTGGAATAGCCGAAGGAAGTCTGTTGATGATATGGTTCAAGGCACCGCGAGTTTCGCCAGCGATGAGAGGAACGTTCTTTGCGCTGAGACCAAGGTCCTTGAGCATGAGTTCGTAGATTTTCTTTACCTCAGTGAGCCATGCCTCGCCACTGTTCCAGTTTGATTCGCCTTGGTGGAGCAGAATACCCTTGATAACACCGCTCTTCTGCGCTTCCTTAGCCATGGCGATGAGTCGGTCGTATGGCTTGTTGTTATAAGCCTTGCAATAGTTGAGGAACCAATCCGGTTTGTTGTCTTTCAAGCGCTCGTCAACTTTGTCTGGGTCGAAAATCTCAATTTCCGCACCACCGATAGCTACATTTATCACGCCAATCTTATTGTCAGGCATAGCCTTGCACATGTAACGACCGAAATAGTCCGCAACCGAAAGACCTGTACCAGGGCGGCAGAGTGGGGGAAGGGCAGGGTACCAGTTGCCCATCTTCCTCTGTCCGTAATATTGCGTAGCAGGGAAATCCACGGCAGCCATCATGAAATAGTTGTCAGGAAGGTTCTCGTAATCCTGCTTCTGAGGCTGTGCGTTACCCTCCATGTTTGACTGTCCGAAGCAGAGATAGATGTGGAAATCAGGGTCAACAGCCGCCGAAAGCTTGTTGATGTTAGTGAAAAGGGCTGCTACAGTGAGCAGCAATGTAAGTGTGAAGTTGTTCATTTTGAGTAGGTAAACAATTAGGTTATTAGCTTTTTCTGTAAATGTTTCTTGTCTTACACGTCAAGATCAGCTTCGTCGCCGGTGATCTCGTCTATTACGAGTGGCTTGAGGACGATGTTTCCGGTCTTTGAGATAAGCATCTGGAGATTGATGTAGTTGTCGGAATTGTCGTCAGGATCGCCAAGGGCAACAACGAACTTCAGGTTGTTTCCTTCGGCTTCCATGAATGAGACAATGAGCAGAGAGTAGTCTGCATACTGTTCCTTGGCGATGTGTTCGCGGAAATTGTCCTTTGTGAATGTCTTGGAAATTGCCTCGGAGTTGTCTTCGCGAAGAACTCTAACTGTCACGGAGTTATCGTAATACTTGTCGCCAGTCTCCTCGTTCTTTACGATAGGCAGTGTCTTGTCAGCCTTTCTGCTAACCTTTACGGTGTATTGGGCATCTCCCCACTGTACGCTTTGCGATTCGCTGATGGAGTCCTTGGCTATTGTGCCTTTAGGCTTGGATGCTTCCTTCGGAGTGTTTACGATGATCACATCCTGCTTCTTCTCTTCCTTGCAAGAAGTGAAACCGATGCCGAGGGCAAGTGCGCCGATGAGAATATATGAGATATTTTTCATGAATTGCTTCAGTAATTTCAAATATTAATTATTAATTATTGTGGAATTTACTTGAAAAGATCAAACAGGTAAGTTGCCTTTATCACGATGTTTCCGTAGTTAGATCGTCCGAAATAGTCTTTCTTGGTGTCTCCATAGATGTTGCCGAGACCGTAGTAGTAGCGTCCTTCAATAAGGAAGTGACCGATTTTTGGATGCGAAAACTCGATGCCGGCGCCAGCGACAATTCCGTAATCGAACGAGTTCTCTATTCGCATTGTGTCTTGCACAATGGTCTTGCAAGCGCGTTCCGACAGTTTGTAGGCAGACTCGTCACGGATATCAAAGTTGGAGTCGTATGAGTCGTTGAGGTAAGCGCCAAACTGTGGTCCGAGGTTGATGAAGCCGTTCACACCCTTTGTTTCGCGACCCCATGCCAGATGTGCCATGACAGGCACCTGTACATAGTTGATATTGCGCTGGTAAGCCATTGGGATGTCTGTATCTGCTATGGTCACAGGCACATCCTGCTGCGTGAGAATCTTCTCCTTCCAACCCAACTGCGCGTAGTTCACCTCGGCAGCTACGGAGCATATTGTGGCGAAATATTTCTCGCAAGTGTAGCGCATGGAGAAACCAAAGGTGTTGCCGCCATGGTAGTTCTGAGTCACTTTCGGCACGAAACCAACATTGCTCAGCACATAGCCGGCATTTCCTCCGATGGAGAATGTGCTGCGAAGCTCGCCTACCTGGGCAGAAACCGTGGAGTAGGAGAGAAGCGCTATTGCGAATATTATAAGGAGTTTCTTAGTCATCAGTCGTCAGTCATTACTCATTACTCAACAATCAATACTTCTCGATAGTGATCGTCTGGTTAGTGTTGTAGCGGATGAACATGAAACCGATGTTCTGCATACCGCCGTTCTGGCCAACCTTTCCGAAGTGGATGCGTGACTGGAGTGCGTCGTTGTTGGCATAAACACCCTTGTAGTCCTTGCCCATCTTTGAGAAACCGCGGAAGAAGAAGCGGCCATGGTCGTAGCCCATCACACCGAAGCGAGGGTTGTACTGGCTGAGCATCTCTGCGTTGAAAGTGTTCTTGTACTTCGCGATGAAACTCTTTGTGTTTGAATCAGCGGGATTGAAGAACGAATGGGTTGGGATATGAACATTGAACTTGTGGTAGAATGGAGCGTAGTCGCCTGCGTAAGTAAGCCATTCAGTGTAACCGAACAAAGAGAACTGCAAGTTAGGATTAGCCTTCTTCACACTCTCAAGTTTCTTGAAAGCCTGCTTGAGCGATGCGTTGCTTGAAGAGTTGAGCACGACGATGTTCTGCTTCTGTGTGCTGAAAGCCTTTACAAACAGTTCGTCCTTCGTGTCAAGGTTTGTCACAGTGCATGCCTGTCCCTTGCCTGAGAGAAGTCCGCGAAGTTCGGAAGTGAAGTCGCCTTTTGATGTGTCAACATCATTGCAACCAACGACAACAACCTGGCATGCAGAGAATTTCTCGGCAAACTTCTTGATATACTCAGTGCGAGTGAACTGTGGCTCCTGATAGATCTGGAACACATTGCTGTAGTTGCTTGAAGGGTCGCCGCTGATAGAGAACGGAATGATCAGTTTCGCATTCTGCTTTGCAGCGAAAGCCTGAAGCGCAGGAACCTGCTTCGTGTACATCGGACCGAAGAACATGTCGCATTTCTTGGCGTTCGGATCCTGCAATATCACATTGATGTTTGCATCCTTGTGGAAATTCCAAGCGTAGAAATTCACTTCCACGCCTTCATCCTTCAGTTCCTGTGCAGCGAGTATGAGTCCGCGATAGTATTCAATGGCTCTTTTTCCGTCGCCATCTTCAATATGTAGAGGTAGTGCGATGCCCACGTTGAGAGGCATGGCAGCAAACGCTGTCAGGCAGAAAAACATTGAGGTCAAAACTGAAAGAATTGCCTTTTTCTTGAAGTAGTTTGTCATTGTTATCTATGTGTTTGTGTTAATTTGCTGCAAAATTAGGAAAATAATTTTGAAAAGAGATAGAGAAATAAACAATAATTTGTAATTTTGCACAAATTATTCCAATCTTTCCCGATATATGAGATTGCACATTAAATATGTATATGTCTTTTTCCTGTTGCTCTTTCTTGCAAATTGGGCGACAGAAGGCCATTGCCAGAACATTAATCCTAACTTCTATGTGGAGACAGAAGACGGCGAAGAAGAAGGTCCGTCATACTCTGGTTCTGCACCCGTGAAAGTGCGTTTCCAAGCTAATCCAGAAGACTTGGACGGATATAATGTGAACTACGAGTGGCGATTCTACGCTGAGGGCGATACCACTGCGTATCTTATTCGCTACGAGGAGAATACGGAATACACCTTCACCACTTCCGGTCAGCATAAGATTATTCTTCACGCCTACTATGATGAGGATGGCTATACCGTAGAACTCAGCAACGAGGAGCAACTGCTTACGATAACGGTTTCCGAGAGTCAGTTGGAATTTCCGAACGCGTTCTCACCTAATGGTGACGGCATAAACGATACTTTCAAGGCGAAGCCGGGAGCGAAGAGCATCGTGGAATTCAGCGCTGTCATCGTGAATCGCTGGGGACAAGTGGTTTTCCGCTTCCGTGATATCAACGACGAATGGGATGGCACTTACAACGGAAAGCCGGTAAAGGACGGCGTTTATTTCCTTGATGTCAATGCGAAAGGTGCAGACGGCCGCCGTTTCCGACTACGCCGTGATGTGAACATTCTGAGAGGTTACACCGAAAAGGAGATAAACAGTTAATTCAAGTTTCGCAAGCTCACTTGAGGCTACAGAGTACAAGCTACAAGCTACAGGCTTTTTGCTGCGCTCTGTTTTCTGAGCTAAAAGTTTACAAGCCGCATGGCAGCCTGTAGTTTGTGCTCTATAGTCTTTAGCCTCAACTAGAGCAAGTTAGAAACTTGCGAAAGTTGAACATGAATATGATCAAAGTTTACGGTGCCAAAGAGCACAATCTAAAGAACATAGATGTCCAGATACCGCGTAACAAGCTTACCGTTATCACCGGACTTTCAGGCAGCGGCAAATCGTCGCTTGCCTTCGATACCATATTTGCGGAAGGTCAGCGACGCTATATCGAGACCTTCTCCGCTTATGCACGCAACTTCCTTGGCAGCGGTTCACGCCCTAATGTTGACAAGATAACGGGTCTTTCGCCTGTCATTTCCATCGAGCAGAAGACCACGAACAAGAATCCGCGATCTACCGTTGGCACTACGACAGAGGTCTATGACTTCCTTCGTCTGCTCTATGCTCGCGCTGGTCAGGCTTACAGTTATGCTACGGGCGAGAAGATGGTGAAATATACTCAGGAGGCAATCATCGACATGATTGTCAACGAGTATGCCGGGAAACCAATCTATCTCCTTGCGCCACTTGTCCGCAATCGCAAGGGACACTATCAGGAACTCTTCGAGAGCATGCGCCGCAAGGGCTATCTTTATGTGCGCATCGACGGCGATGTTGTTGACATGAAGGCGGGAATGCGTGTTGACCGTTACAAGAATCACACCATTGAAGTTGTCATCGACCGACTCAAGGTGCCTGAGGCAGCCGACGAGAACGACCTTCAGCGACTTTCAAAGTCCGTGGCTACTGCTATGAAGCAAGGCGATGGAATGGTGGCTATCATGGTGAAGGGAGAGGAAAAGAACGACTTGAAATACTACTCAAGCCGACTGATGTGCCCAACGACAGGGCTTTCTTATTCAGATCCGGCGCCAAACAAGTTCTCGTTCAATTCGCCTGAAGGTGCTTGTCCGCATTGCAAGGGACTTGGAAAGGTTTCGGGCATTGACCTTGAGAAGGTTATTCCGGACAATAAGCAGAGCATAAAGGACGGCGGCATAATTCCGCTTGGCAAGTATAAGAAGCAGATGATATTCTATCAGATAGATGCCATCCTTGCCAACTATAACCTGAAGGTTGATGTGCCGATAAAGGATATTCCAGAGGAATGTCTGCGTGAACTGTTCTACGGAACTCTCAATGATGTGCGTATTCCAAAGGAAGTGGTACATACTTCTTCCGATTATTTCGTGCGCTTCGAGGGCATTATCCGCTATCTGCAGCAGACACTCGACAACGACGATGCCGACGCAAAGGCAAAGAAATGGGCAGAGCAGTTCCTTTCAGAGCAGACTTGTCCTGTTTGCAATGGCAAACGCTTGAACCAGGAGGCTCTTTCGTATAAGTTCTGGAACAAGAACATTGCTGAGGCTTCCGACCTTGACCTTGAGGAACTTCGCGATTGGCTTGTTGAGGCGCAGGAGCATGTCGATACGAAGCAGAAGGCTGTGGCAAAGGAAATCTTGAAGGAAATCCTCTCTCGACTCAATTTCATGCTTGAGGTCGGACTTGATTACCTGGCACTTTCCCGTCAGTCTTCATCGCTTTCGGGCGGAGAGTCGCAGCGTATTCGTCTTGCTACGCAGATCGGTTCAGGACTTGTCAATGTGCTTTACATCCTTGACGAACCTTCCATTGGACTCCATCAGCGTGACAATGAGCGACTTATAGCATCACTGAAGAAACTCCGTGACATGGGTAATACGGTTGTTGTGGTTGAACATGACGAAGACATGATGCGTGCTGCCGATTACATTATCGACATCGGTCCTAAGGCAGGCAACAACGGTGGTCGCGTAGTGTTCCAGGGAACTCCTGACGAAATGCTCAAGAGCGGTACGCTCACGGCAAAATATCTCAACGGCGAACTCAGCGTTTCTTCTTCCCTCCCTCACAGGGAGGGCCAGGGTGGGTCTTTAATCCTCCGTGGCTGTCGCGGCAACAATCTCAAGGGCGTTGATGTGGAATTCCCTCTCGGAAAGTTCATCGTCATTACGGGCGTTTCGGGTTCGGGCAAGTCGTCTATCGTGAACGAAACCTTGCAACCTATTCTTTCGCACCATTTCTATCGCTCGCTGAAAGAACCGCTTGCCTACGATTCGATTGAAGGCATTGAACTTGTGGATAAGGTAGTAAGCGTTGACCAATCGCCTATCGGACGTACGCCACGCTCAAATCCTGCCACTTACACAGGTGTGTTCTCCGACATCCGTTCGCTCTTCGTGAATCTCCCGGAGGCACAGATTCGTGGTTATAAGCCTGGCCGCTTCTCTTTCAATGTGAAAGGCGGACGCTGCGAGACCTGTGGCGGCAACGGTTATCGCACTATTGAGATGACTTTCCTCCCTGATGTCTATACGGAATGTGAGACATGCCACGGCAAGCGTTACAATCGTGAGACCCTCGAAGTGCGCTATAAGGGCAAGAGCATAGCCGATGTGCTGAACATGACAATCACCGAAGCCTGCGAATTCTTTGAGCATCAGCCTTCCATCCTTCAGAAGATCAAGACACTGAAGGATGTAGGTCTTGGCTATATCACTCTCGGACAATCGTCAACAACACTCTCTGGTGGTGAGTCACAGCGTGTGAAGCTTGCCACGGAACTATCGAAGCGCGACACTGGCAAGACTATCTATATTCTTGATGAACCAACGACAGGACTTCATTTCGAGGACATCCGCATACTCTCCGAAGTACTTCGTAAACTCGTTGACAAGGGCAATACGGTGATAATCATCGAACACAACCTCGACATCATCCGCCAGGCAGACTACATCATCGACATCGGTCCTGAAGGCGGTCGTCGCGGCGGTCAGCTCGTCGCCGCCGGCACTCCTGATCAGATAAAGAAGAACAAGAACAGCATAACTGCGAAGTTTATATAAAGAAATAAGCATGTTGTCCATATTTTTTGTTATCAAGAATTAGAGAATTGCCATCCGGATGGGTTCGCTCCTTCTTATGAATTCTAAAAGAATTATAAGATTACAGCAAGTTGAAAAATTCTCTAATTCTCTAATTCTTGATTAAAATATAATCAGTGTTTTTTGTGCCTAATTGCTATATCATTGCCTTTATATAGTGGTAACATATTGTAAGCAAAAAGGCGATTTTGCTTACAATCCGTATTTTTATACCCCTTCAAAACTCGCGTAAAAATAACCAAACGGAAATGTGCCCGAAAAAGTCGCTTGTTTTGGCGATTTGTATCTCTTTGATTATCAAGGATCTATGTTTTTGCGTCTCAAAAAATGATGCAAAAACAGCCAAAAACGCCTCGAAAACAAGGTCTTTTTTGATCAAAAACTCACGGAAATAATAAAAAAAGTCACGGTAAAACGAATCGTTTCACCGTGACTTTTTTGTTTCGTGCCATAATATCCCATCAAAACAGCTATAAAACGCCCTTTTGAAGTGCTAGTTGGATGAAAAAGTTGCAGGATTCCGAACTTACGATTTGTAAGTAAAACTGCGGATTATGTTTTGAACACGGATTATGCATTTTAGCTTGGATTATTTAGACTTTAATTTAGTTGAAGGTAGCATCAAAAAGGTTTTATCCTCAGATTTATGTTAGATTTATCACAGATTCAAGGAGCTTGTGACGCCTAAAATAAATCGTCCTAAAAATACTTTACGTTGGATTTATCATAGATTTCTTGCAAGGATTTAAATCTTAACGAATATATCGGTTATAAATCTCGCATAAAAAGTTTAGGAAGAATTATAAAAGAGGCGCTCGTTCCTCGCTTGAATCTTACCCGGACATCAAACATAAATCATAGCTTAAATCCGTTTTCACCTAAATTGAAGAAGAACCACAAAAAACAACGCTAAAAACAAGGTTGCAGTCAACAGAAGATTATCAATAAATTATACTTATACAACTGATGCACACGATAAGTATAATAAGTTAAATTTACTGATCAGATATAGTTTTCAGTCGAAATGTTTTTGTTTTATAATCATCTGTAATTGTACCCAATTGAATATCTAAACAATTGTTAAATAGTTCAAATGGTTGATGTGAATCAATATATATATATATATATATATATATGAAAGTTAGTGTCTAATTGCTTCTTTTTACTTAATTTTGCGCTTGCATATTGTGGTGTACTGCGCCATTTTGGGACTCATTAGCCATTACTCATTACCCTCAAGTTGAGCGAAACTTGAATATATATATATAATAATGTGTAAACTCAATTTCCGCAAATAAACTACTTCAGGAAACAGTGCGCAGCCAAAGCCTGTACCTTGTAGCCTGTACTCTGTAGCCTCAAGTTGAGCTCGCGAAACTTGAATAAAGATAAACAATTTTAATAAATAATAATCAAACAATTAATTAATTATGAAAAAGTTCTTACTTTCACTATGCTTGACGATGCTATCCGTCGTCGGCGCATGGGCACAAGATGGTCCGAGTGTGACTGTTGATCCTTCTTCTCTTGAAATTGAACAAGGAGGTGTGGCTTATGTTATTCCTACCTGGAAAGGATTTACTCCTAAAGCAGAAGACATCACTTTTACTTACACAACCGATGATGAAAGTGTAGATGCAAGCAGTCTGCTTAATGCTGTTGTTGATACTCAGTGGCCTCATCAGAATGAGATTAAGGTATCTTCGATTGGCGGTCCTGGTGCTGTTGTTGTTCGAGTTACAGGTACTCAGTACGGTGTATGGAATGGTACAGCATCGGTTGACATTACAGAATGGACAGAATTCACAGTTAACATTACCCCAATGAAGGGTGTTGTTCTTACTTCTGGTCCTGCTGAAGGCGAGTATACCATTACTCTGAATGATGCTGGAAACATGGGACGTAATCTCGGAAATCAGTGGCAAGCTCAGTGGGAACTTAAGGTTACTGAGTGGAATGATGTCTCTTTTGAGAGCTTGAAGAAGGCTACAAAGATACATATTGCTGGCAATGTCAATAATGCTGATATGCAGGTATTCACAGGCATTTTTGGCAATTCTAAGGATCTCACTGAGATTGATATGAGTGGTGCTACTATGACTGAAGCTATTACGGTCACAGATCCTACAAATAATGACCTAATGCAACACTCATTCATTAATCCAAAAGCTTACGATCAGTTCAAGTATGTAACGACTCTTTCTCTTCCTAATCCTGCTACAGGTGTTGAAAATGGAACCGTTCTTCCTACGCAATTTGGCTTTTGGTGCCAAAATGTGAAGAATGTAACAGTTCCAGAGGGATGGACTCGTCTTGGTACATTGGCAGATGATGGTGAAGGTTTTGTTATGGGAGACAAAGGACCAAATGGTGCATTCAATGCTTCTGCAAGCACTATAGAAAACATTAGCCTTCCAAGCACATTGATTATTGAGCCTAACATGTTTAATGCTCAGGCATTGAAAAACATTACTCTTGCAGAAGGAACAACTGCCATTGGTGCTTATTCTTTCGACAATTGCGAGCAGCTTCAGACTGTGAACTTCCCTGCTTCTCTTGAGACAATCGGCGAAAGTGCATTCAGAGGCTGTAAGGCTCTTCAGGAAGTTGATATGCAGGAATGTACAAATCTTACAGTAATCCCTGCAAATGCATTCCAAGATTGCTATCTTATGGCAAAGCTCAACTTGCCTCCAAACCTTGTAACTGTAGGCGAGAACGCTTTCCAACACTTTAAAACAGTAAAAGTGATCATCTTCCCTAAGACTCTTGATCGAATTGAGGCAGGTGCATTCCAGAATTATGGCGGTAGCAATAGCTTGACTGACGTGTTCTTCACTGGTACAGATCACACTCCTTCTTATGTTGATGCTTACGCATTTACTGCAAACACTCAGATGGGTAACAACACCCTTATTGATACAGAAGAGCTTCTTCAGGATGGAACTCCAGCTATCTCTAATGGTACAATCACTCGTTACAGCTATAGAAATGGACTTGATGATAATGGTCAGCCATTCCTTACTACTATCATGCACTTCCCAGTAGGTTATACTAAGTATTACACAGACCCAACTCGTGTATATAGTGACGCTGGTAGAAATACTTATGTGGCACCAACAGATGGTTCAAATGTTTTGAATCCAAACAGAAAGGCAGACTTCAACTATCAGCCAGAAGGTTGGACAGATGAGTTTATTGCTATTATCAAGGGAGAATGTACAAAACTTAATGAGGAATTCTCTAAATTAAGTGTTGGTGAAGATGTCGCAAGAGATAGTCAAGGTAATGAAATCCACAACTACATCAATGGTGGTTACAGTGATAGAACTTATGGCGATGCTAAAATCTGGCCTTCTCAGCAGCAGATGGCTGATGGCTATACTATCTCGCATGTAGGTTATCTTTGGGATGGTACAGAGATGGAAGACTGGCAGAAGGATATCCGCGGTCTCTATCAGTTCATCAATGCGTTTGGTGATGCACCAGCTGACCCATACTATTGGGATTTCGGTACTAAGTATCAGAAGGACAAGTGGTACACATTCTGTGTTCCTTTCAACATGAGCGTTGAGGAAATTGAAAACGTATTCGGTGATGGCACTCAGGTTTGCCGCTTCAGCAACGTTGATCGTTTGACTCCTAACCCAGATACCCGCAAAAACGAAGTGATTCTTGTATTCCGTAAGTCTGTTATGAAAGAAGGCGGTTACACTGAAAAAGAAATTTACCCAGAAGTAACAGCTACAACAACAGGTATCCTCCACCATGTTCCATATATGATTAAGCCAGGCGGTGACGCAACAGACAATGAGGCTCAGTTCCAAGAGGACGGAAGCCGTCGTCTTCCAAACTTCAACCGTGTTGGTGGTGTCATGATTAATGAAACTGTGGTGAAGGATGATTACCTCTATTCTTTCGAGGGTACTTTGGAAAGAATCCCTCTCTTGAACCACGTGTATTTCCTCGCTCTTGACAAGAATACAGGCGACCACAAGTTTTTCTTTAGCCACAATGCAACTGGCTACTTGAATGCAAACACAGCTTCAGTTCGTGTTCGTTTGAAGGGTGATGGCAAGGATATGGGTGATGATGATTGGGCAGATTTCTTCAATACTACAACAGGTGCCGGTTCAACAGACGCTACAGGATCTGAAGAAGGTGGAGAAGATGCTCCGGCAGTCACATCAAATGCAAAGCTGTTCTCTTTCTTCGGAGACGAAGCTGGCGTAACTGCTATTGAGAATGTAACAATTGTATGTGGCAATGATGTTGTTGACAATAAGGTTTATACTGTTGGCGGTCAGCTCATCAATGGCAACAAGCTCCCTGCAGGTCTCTACATTAAGAATGGTAAGAAGTTCATCGTTAAGTAATTTATAATTTAGATAAATAGACATACGAAAATGAAAAAACAATATTTGACACCTGCTGTTACTGAATATAAGCTTCGCATGGAAGCTGTTCTTGCCCCTATTTCTCCAAACCCTTGGCAGAATTTCGGAGACAAGGAACCTGAAACTGAAGGATCAGAGTCTGATTATTCAGGTCCTATCACTCCTGGTACAGGCGGTGGATGGGAAAGCCTCAGCCCTGCTGCTGGCGAGAAAGTGAAATAATACTCTCTATATATCTTTGTGGCGATCAAGTCTTGTAAAAGACACGCCACGATGTACTGAACAAACGGCGGGAGGGGCTTGCGCCTCTCCCGCTTTTAACAATAAAAGATTCGTGAGGATTCTCTCTTTGGTTATCCTCATGGATTTTCATAATAGCCTTTTAAGCCGCTGTGAAGCGCCGGCTGTTATAATGATTTAATTAATTACCTAATAAAAGGGCGATGGTTGTGAAACCGTCGCCCTTTGCTAATTTGTAAGCATGTTTACATTAAGTATGTGTTGTCAATTTTCAAATCTAAGAATCTGATCATCATTGCACCTTTCCAAACAGAAATCTCCTTGCACAATGATGTCCATTCCGATCAATACATCTGTAGTAATGAGAGGAGCCTCTATAGCATTAACGCTAAACCGCATATCATCATTCAACATAATGTCAACCTTATAGACATTACGAAGTACAGGCTTACCATCATATCCAGCCACTTTTTTTACATCTGTGGGTACAAGTCCTAACTGATTTACAAGAATCTCAGAAACAACTGTCACTGTTGCTCCTGTGTCCCACAACGCACGTTTGCATTCTAGTATATCATCATTCTTGTGTACATATTTGCTGACATCTATAATGCAAGGTGTGATTATCCTATTGGAACAATAAGGGAGTTTATACTTGTATCTGCTCATCGTTAGAAACTACAGTTTACTGTTTCTACAACATCCAGGCTCCCCTTTTCGCATTTATGCAAAAGGAAATGTCCAGCACCGAAATTCTTGACACCAAAAGTATATGCCGTCATTTCATCACTGAACGACTGCACAATGAAAGTATCAGAAATTACGAGATACATTCCCTCATATTTCTTCACCAATTCGCTTTCATGATTAACATAGTAATCATATTGTCTCTGTAATGCCAGTGTGCTCATACGCATTAATTATATTTGTTTCTTGGGTGCAAAGTTAGTGTTTTTTATCCAAATACCTAAGAAATACGGATTTTTTTCACTTTATTTAAGGTGATTATATACTATTCGGCACATAAACAAAGATTATATATTAACCGCAGATTCAACCAAATTCACGCAGATTCAACCAAATTTATATTTATAATTCAACCAAATTTACCACTTAAAGTTTTATTTTCGAACACGAATTGCACGAATTACACTAATCTGTTATTCGTTAAATTCGAGATATTCGTGTTCGGTATAAAAAATAATTGTGTTCATTTGCTAATGAATTATCTGCGAGAATTTGGTTCAATCTGCGGTTAATAATATTAGGTATATAGTTCCCTTATTTAATGATATCTTGCCTACAACAACTTCTCCTTCCACTCTTCAAGTTGCATGGCGAGGTCTTCCCACTGGGTCATCTCTGCTGAGAGCTTCTCTTGAAGTTCTGTGTATTCGTTTACGAGCTTCATGTCGCTGGCATGGGCTGGATCCATAAGAATCTCGTCGAGTTCGGCTTGGCGGGATTCTAGTTTTTCTATGTTTGCCTCAGAAGCAGCTATCTGCTTCTCTATCTTGTTTATGCGCTTCTGGATTTCCTTGCGTGCTTCGTAGGAGAGCGAGTTGACGGAAGCCTTTTCCGTTACGGTCTCTTTGGAAGAACTGGTCTTCTGATTTCCACCTTGCCTATTTGTCACGTTGGCAGAAGATGCCGCGGATGATGCTTGCAATTCGTCGAGGTTTTCAATCTTCTTAGACTGAAGGAAATCGTAGATGCCGCCGAGATGCTCCTTGACCTTGCCGCCGCCAAACTCATAGACTTTCTCTACAAGTCCGTCCAGGAATTCGCGGTCGTGGCTAACAACAATCACTGTTCCGTTGAAAGCCTTGATGGCATCTTTGAGGACATCCTTCGACTGCATGTCAAGGTGGTTGGTAGGTTCGTCGAGAATAAGCAGGTTTACTGGTTCAAGAAGCAGTTTGATCATGGCAAGACGGCTGCGCTCGCCACCACTAAGCACCTTGACCTTCTTGTCTGATGCTTCACCGCCGAACATGAAAGCACCGAGAATATCGCGAATCTTCAAGCGTATTTCGCCCTTCGCAACATTGTCAATTGTTTGGAATACAGTGAGTTCCTCGTCAAGAAGCTGCGCTTGGTTCTGCGCGAAATAGCCAATCTGTATGTTGTGTCCAATCTTGAGATTGCCTGTAAATGGAATCTCGTTCATGATACATTTCACGAGAGTTGACTTTCCTTCGCCATTCTTTCCGACAAAGGCAACCTTCTCACCGCGCTTGATGGTAAGCGTAACATTCGAGAAAACATTGTGTTCGCCATAATCCTTGCGCACCTCGTCGCAGATTATCGGATAGTCGCCGCTGCGTTCTGCCGGTGGAAACTTCAAGCGAAGGGCAGAAGTGTCAACCTCGTCAATCTCGATAGGCACAATCTTCTCCAGCTGCTTGATGCGCTGTTGCACCTGAACAGCCTTCGTTGCCTGATAGCGGAAACGCTCGATGAATGCCTTTATGTCGGCAATCTCCTTCTGCTGGTTCTCGTAAGCACGTATCTGTTGTTCGCGGCGCTCCTTGCGAAGCACGACATATTCGTTGTACTTCACCTTGTAGTCGATGACATTTCCGCATGAAATCTCGAGCGTTCTGTTCGTAACATTGTTGATGAAAGCGCGGTCATGACTTACCATGATGACAGCCTTAGCCGAAGTGGCAAGGAACTGCTCAAGCCATTGGATACTCTCGATGTCAAGATGGTTCGTCGGCTCGTCGAGGAGAAGTACGTCAGGCTTCTGGAGAAGAATCTTGGCAAGCTCGATACGCATACGCCAACCGCCGGAGAACTCGTTAGTCGGACGTTCGAAATCCGTGCGCTTGAAGCCCAAACCCATCAGTGTGCGCTCTATCTCTGCCTCGTAACCGTCAGCACCGAGCATCATGTAACGCTCGTGTTCGTGAGTGAATTTCTCTACCAATGCCATGTAACTCTCTGACTCATAGTCCGTACGGTTGGAGAGTTCTTCCTGCATACGGTCGATGCGCTCTTTGAGTTCCGTGTTGCCTGCAAATGCCTTTCGCGCCTCTTCGCGGACGGTAGTGTCGTCCTGAAGAATCATTACCTGAGGCAGATAGCCTATGGTAGTGTCTGTAGGGATGGCAACATTACCGCTTGTAGGCTGCTGTTTTCCACAAAGAATCTTGAGCATAGTGGATTTGCCCGCTCCGTTCTTGCCGACGAGAGCGATGCGGTCGCGCTCGTTTATCACGAAACTTGCATTCTTGAACAATGGCTTTACGCCGAATTCTACGCTGAGGTTCTCTATGGATATCATGTTTTGGGGTTTTGAGATTTGTTTTTGGGGGTTTGTAGAACGCAAAGTTACTGTTTTTTATACTTCTTTGCAATGCAATTTATGCCGTTAACCCAATATATGTTTATATATTATATAATTAATGTGTAGATAAATTTTGTTTTTCGCATAATCTTATTAATTTTGCACACGAATATGCTTATTGAAATAGACGAACATAGCGGATTCTGTTTCGGAGTAACCACAGCAATCACCAAGGCGGAGGAGCAACTGAGCTCTTCCGACACGCTCTATTGTCTTGGCGACATCGTGCATAACGGCATGGAATGCGACCGCCTTCTTGCACTTGGACTAAGGACTATCAATCATGAGCAGCTTGGCAAACTTCGCAATACGAAGGTCCTTCTTCGAGCTCACGGCGAACCACCTTCCACATACGCAACAGCCGCAACCAATGGCATTGATATAATCGATGCGACATGTCCTGTGGTGCTGCAACTCCAGAAGCGAATAAAGCAACAGTATGCCCAAAATCCCGATGCTCAGATTGTAATCTTCGGCAAACCTGGTCATGCGGAAGTGCTTGGACTCGTTGGCCAGACAGAAGGAAACGCTATCGTGGTTGCTGATTTTGAGGATGTCAAAAAACTGGACTTCTCAAAGGATATCTATCTCTATTCGCAGACAACCAAGTCTATCGATGAGTTTCATCGCATCATAGACTACATCCAAGAGCATATCTCGAATGATTGCATTTTCAAAAGTTTTGACACCATCTGCCGACAGGTGGCCAATAGAATGCCTAATATTCAGGAATTTGCCAAACGCCACGATGTGATCCTTTTCGTCTGCGGTCGCAAGTCGAGCAACGGCAAGGTCCTCTTCAACGCATGCAAGCAGGTAAACGAGAACTCATATCTTGTGGAAGGACCAGAGGAAATAAACGGCGATTGGTTCACGAATGTGAATACAGTTGGCATCTGTGGGGCTACAAGTACCCCGAAATGGCTGATGGAAAGTTGTGCAAAAGCGATAAAATAACATTATGAATACAATACTTCTTCTTGCTGCCGATGCTGCAGCGAAAGCAACGGAAGTTGCTGCAGAGACTGCTGAACAAGGCTGGTCTTTAAGGCAACTCTTCATAGACGGTAACCCTTATTTCATGTCCACGGTGGCATTTTGTCTTGCCCTTGGCTTGGCATTCTGCATAGAGCGAATCGTTTATCTCTCGCTTTCAGAGATAAATGCAAAGAAACTTCTCTCTGACATTGAAAAGAAGGTTGAGGACAAGGATTTCGAAGGGGCCAAGGATATCTGCCGCAACACCTACGGACCTGTTGCCTCTATCTGCTACCAGGGACTTCTTCGCAAGGACGAAAGCATTGAGGACATTGAGCGCAGCATAGCGTCTTACGGCTCTGTGCAGGCAGCTAACCTCGACAAAGGCTGCTCATGGATAACGCTCTTCATTGCCATAGCTCCATCTCTCGGATTTCTTGGTACGGTGATTGGTATGGTGTTGACATTCAATGATATACAGAATGCAGGCGACATCTCTCCAGCAGTCGTGGCAAGCGGTATGAAAGTGGCGTTGATCACGACTATCTTCGGTATCGTGTCGGCGGTAATCCTTCAGATATTCTACAACTTCATCCTTTCAAAGATTGAGCATATCACATGCCAGATGGAGGAATCTGCAATCTCTCTCATGGATATTTTGGCTAAAAGCAAGAAACAATAAGTTATGAAATACACTCCAGAGAAACTCTCTCACTACATACTTTACGCTTTGATAGGCGTTACAGTGGCTGTTTTCCTTGCATTCTATTTGGCTGGAACCGAAACCACTGGTGAAATTTACGACCAAACAACGGCTCCCGTGCTCGTGAATTTTCTCATTGTTTTCCTTATCGCTATGATAGTTGTTACGGCTATTGTGGCAGTTTGGATGCTGCTGAGAACATTCTTCATGCGTGGGAAATAGATGACATACATCTAAATATTTAGCCCTAGAAGCAAAGAGTTTCAAAAAACATCGGCATTTATTTGCCTATTCCGCAAAAACTCCTTACCTTTGCAGCCGCTAACGAGGAGAATTGCTCGCAATTACCTCGAAAGTAAAGCTTAGTGATGCGCTTGTAGCTCAGTTGGTAGAGCACCTGACTCTTAATCAGGGTGTCCAGA
>JAKSLI010000055.1 GCA_024401305.1 Bacteroidaceae bacterium
AGACGTGAAGATTGATTGGACTGACCTAAAGAACAATCATGACACACTGCAAGCCCCCATAGACCCCCTCTAACTCCCCCACAGGGGGGAGGACAAACCATCCGGAGGGTATTTCCCCTCCCCTGTGGGGAGGTCGGGAGGGGTCGGGATAGTATAAATTGTAAATGAATTTGCGAAAGACAGCTAACGAGCGTATTCTGCTTTTGGACGGCGCTATGGGCACGATGGTGCAGAACCTTATTCCTGGTCATAAGGGAATAACCGACCTGATGAACATAGAGAAGCCCGATGTGATACGGGAGATACATCGCCGTTATCTCGAAGCAGGCGCTGACATAATAACAACGAACACTTTCTCATCGCAGCAGATCTCGATGAGGGAGTTTGGCATGCAAGACAGGATTCGTGAACTGAATCTTGCCGGTGTTGGCATTGCGCGAAAGATAGCTGATGAATATACGGCGAGGAATAGCAGGAAACCTCGCTTCGTGGCGGGAAGTGTTGGTCCTACGACAAGGATGGCAACCGCTGAAGGTCGCACCGCTTATCTTGCTCTTCGTGACGCTTACCAAGAGCAGATGGAGGTTCTGATTGAAGGTGGCGTGGATGCCATTCTCATTGAAACAATCCTGGATATGGAGAGCGCAGAAGCAGCTTGCGAGGCGGCAAGATATGCAATGGAAAAGGTCTCAAAAAGCAGGACAGAGAGAGGTTTGGGACCTGTGGAATTGATGCTGTCGATGACTCTCGCCAATAATAGCGATGGCAAGACTTATTCAGGTCATTCAATGGATGACCTGATTCGTTTGGCTGATAAATATGATGTGATGTCGGTGGGACTGAATTGTTCGTTCGGTGCAGAGCAGATGGTTCCTTTCGTGCAAGAATTGGCAGCCAAGACCTCGCGCTTAGTTTCTGCATATCCGAACGCGGGACTGCCTGACGCCAATGGCAACTATGCCCAAACGCCGGACTTGTTCACTCGCGCTCTCTTGCCACTTGTAAGGAACAGGCAACTGGACATCGTAGGCGGTTGCTGCGGAACAACTGATGAATATATACGATGTCTGGGTTCATTACTATGAGCTCATTACTCAAAACTCATTACTCAAAGCTCATTACTCATTATAGGGCTTTGGCAAACATGCTGTCGAGTTCTGCCTGTGTGAATGGGCATGGCTCATTCTTTATCTTTGCAAGTTGGAACTGCTTGCATGCGTTGTGGACGGATTGTTCCTCAAAGCATTTGAACAGCATTTCTTTCAGTTCGTCCAATCGTTGGCTGTCGGCATCAGAGAACTTTCCGCATGCTTTGTAGCTGACCGTTTTCTCCGGAACTATATCGTGATAATAGTATGACCATACGAGAAATCGCATGCATACATCGGGTGTCATCAGTATTTCTTGCATATTTGTATTCTGGGATTTTTTTATTTCTTCTTCCTTGTCAAAGCTGCAACGAGCATTGACATGAACGGACTTACATAGTTGAATACGCAGTATGGGAGATAGTCGAGCGTGGCGATGCCAAGGACGGCTGACTGTGTCATACCGCAACTGTTCCAAGGAATGAGTGGAGAGGTGATTGTTGTGGAATCTTCTATGGTTCGGCTGAGGAGTTTCGACTCAAAACCTTCGCGCTTGTAGGTGTCTTTGTATAGGCTACCCGTTAATATAATAGATGTGTATTGGTCGCAAGTGGTGAGGTTGAGGCCGATACCTGTGGCAACCGTTGATGAGACGAGTCCGAAACGACCGCGAACAACTCGCGTGAGAGCAGACATCGTGGATTGCAACATGCCGCTATACACCATTGAAGAACCGAAGCAGAGTGCGCAGATGATGAGCCAAACGGTGTTTGTCATGCCTGTCATTCCGCCTGTTGAGGTGAGGTCGTTGAGCGTTGCGCTATCAAACTTGAAGTCAGTTCCTGCCACATACGCTGTGCCAACGCCCTTGAGCATGGAATGAAGCGATGGAGCGTCTTCGCCTGCAAGTCGTGCAACGATATCAGGTTGCAGTATGATAGCCATGATGCCAGCAAGGACAGCAGAAGAGAAAAGCGTGATAAGCGCCGGCACTTTCTTCACAATCATCACAAGAGTGATAATAGGAACGAGCAATGTCCATAGGCTGATATTGAAGCTATCGCCAAGGAGTTGCACTTGCTCAAGGCTCTCTATGCTGGAGTTTGATGCGAGTCCGAAACCTGCAACAAGGAACACGATGAGCGCAATGCTGAGCGAAGGAATGGTGGTGCCGAGCATATAGCGCACATGGGTGAAGAGGGGAGTGCCGGTGGTGGAAGCGGATAGTACTGTAGTTTCGCTGAGTGGCGAGATTTTATCACCGAAATAAGCTCCCGAGATAATGGCTCCAGCAGTCCAGCCTGGAGGCACACCAAGCGCTGTTCCAATGCCGAAAAGTGCGACGCCAATGGTTGCAATGCACGACCAAGAGCTGCCCGTCATCAGTGAAATGACGGAGCAGATTATGCAAGTGGTGAGGAGGAATATCGTTGGCGATAGCACTTCCACACCATAATATATCATGGTAGGCACAGCGCCGCAAAGCATCCATGACGCGGAGAGCATGCCAATCATCAGTACGATGGCAATGGACTCCGTCGTCTCGCCCATAACCTTCCCCAGCATCTTGATATAGTCTTCCCACTTGAAATGGTAGCACCCGATGGAGATGCATAGCGAAATGGCAGTGGCAAAGAGCATTGCAAGCTGCGAACCGCCGCTGGAGATGTCACCATCAAAAGCATAAAGTGCAGCTACAATGAAAAGGATGAGGGAGAGAAGCGGTATGAGTCCGACGAGTGGATGCGGAGTGGTTTGGGGTTTCAATGGTTTCTGTAGTTTCAGTAGTTTCAGAGGTTTCAGTAGCTCGCTCAAAAATGAGCGAGAAGTGCAGAATCAAGAATGAGCGAGAAGTGCAAATACATATTCTTCCCCTCCCATTAGGGGGAGGGGTTAGGGGTGGGGCTTTACATTTGCATGAGTGTGCGGATGTCTGTACCTTCCTCGAAAGCAGCGCGACCGTTAAGACCTTCGTCAGAGATCTCGATGAGGAAGTTTACGTAGATCTTCTTTGGATTGAACTTCTTCACGAGGTTGTATGCAGCGCGCATAGTACCGCCAGTAGCGAGAAGGTCATCGTGGAGAAGGACTACATCGTTCTCGTTGATGGCGTCGCTATGGATTTCGATAGTGTCAGTACCGTATTCCTTTGCATAGCTTTCCTGAACAGTATCTGCAGGAAGCTTGCCTGGCTTGCGGCAGAGAACGACACCTGCGCCAAGTCGAACGGCGAGTGCTGACGACATGACGAAACCGCGGCTTTCAATGCCAACAATCTTAGTGATGCCAGCATCCTTGTACATTTCATAGAGTTCGTCAGTCATGATCTTTACGCACTCTGCATCTTTGAAAAGGGTAGTCACGTCACGGAAATTGATTCCTGGAATTGGGAAATCAGGAATAGAACGGAGGTTCTTGAGGAGAATTGGATTGTTCATATTATTATTTGATGATTAGACGATTTGATGATTTATTGATTTTATTCCTCCTTTGTGGGGAGGTTAGGTGGGGTCGCTACTATGAGCTTGTGTTCGCCTTGTATGGTTGTGCCGAAGATGTATGTGTCGCCGCCGTCCTTCAGTTTCAGACGCTTGCGGAGAGCATCGGCAGAGAGGGGGAAGTTGCGCACGGCAATGTTGGCATGAGTGATGCCTTGCAGGGCGCTGCGCAGTTCCTTCTTGTTCATTGTGCAGACGGCTTGGATGCGGTATTGCTTGCCAGGGAAGTCTGCTATCTCGTGGTCAGAGAAGAAAATGTGAGAGTTCGGATCAGCTTGTGTTACGCCAAAGCGCGAGATGAGGAAGTCCCAGCAGCCGGCTTTCATGATGGAGGCGTTGGGGAGGAGGAGCCCCTCTCCAACTCCATTCTGACCTTCCCCCAGCCCAACCCCCTTCTGGCTCCCCCGTTTGTCGGGGGAGAGCAACCTTTCAGGACGGGGAGAAGATAGTGTTATGGGATAAGGGATTTCCAAAGATGTAACTAATTGTTCCCCGTCTTGTAAGGAAGGGGTTAGGGGAAGGTCCACGCAGAAAAGGCGGAAGGCGGGTTGAGGTGCTGATTGCAGTTCTACGAGAAGGAGAAGCTCCTTGCATTCGTTCTTTACGGAAACGATATGGACTTCTGAGACATTGACGCCTTGTGCTTGAATGTCTTCAACAGCCTTATGCCAATCAAGCATTGGGGATAGCTTCAGGAAGAGAAGACCCACCCCAGCCCTCCCTGTGAGGGAGGGAGAAGTAGCCACATGCTTTTTTAGCACAGGTATAAGCTGGAGAATGTTTGGCGTGCAATCGCTGATGGCGTATGTTCGGGAACCTGACTCGGAACGACGAGCGGGGTCAGCGAAGAAGACCCACCCCAGCCCTCCCTGATAGGGAGGGAGTTGCGAAGTAGAATCCAAAAAGTCTTCTGCTTCGCTATTTATTATTTGTGTGTTTGTGAGATTGAGTGTGTGGAAGTTTTGTTCTGCTATGGCGCAGAGTTCGGCATTGCGCTCTACATAGATTGCTTTTCCGAAAAGTTTTGAGAGGGCAATGAAGTCAATGCCAAAGCCGCCGGTGAGGTCGATTAAGACCCCTCCCGACCTCCCCACAGGGGAGGAGCTGCCTTCCGCAGGGTTCTGTCCTCCCCCTGTGGGGGAGTTAGAGGGGGTCAACACTTGCGCCTTATACGCGGCGGTGGCTTCCGAAGAGCATTGCTCAACGGAAAGATGGACGGGGAAGATGATGTCTGGATTGGCAGCAAGGGACGGGAGCTTTGTCTTCGCACGCTGGCGACCGTCAATCTGCTCCAAAACAAAGCGCAAGTTAACGCTATCGGGTGTTTTCGATAGCGCTAACTTGCGTACATCATCATTAAGATGAGAGAGTATGAACTGTTTTTCTTGTTCGTTCATTATTGGAGACGCGGCGGAAAAGCGCCGGGAACAGTAACTTCTTACT
Organism: Bacteroidaceae bacterium; assembly: GCA_024401305.1. Classification (GTDB taxonomy): domain Bacteria; phylum Bacteroidota; class Bacteroidia; order Bacteroidales; family Bacteroidaceae; genus Prevotella. Next base: position 5,030 of record JAKSLI010000055.1, read on the forward strand.
TGTCGGGCTTACTTCTCTGGTTCAAAGTAGTAATCCTGGAGATCGCCGTTGATATACTGGTCGTAAGCAGTCATATCCATAAGACCGTGGCCAGAAAGGTTGAAGAGGATAACCTTCTCCTCACCAGTTTCCTTGCACTTCTCAGCCTCACGGATAGCAGCAGCGATAGCGTGGCAGCTTTCTGGAGCAGGGATGATACCTTCTGAACGAGCGAAAATCATACCAGCCTTGAAGCTTTCGTTCTGTGGGATGTCAACAGCTTCCATCATCTCATCCTTGATGAGCTGGGAAATGATGGCACCAGCACCGTGGAAACGAAGACCACCAGCGTGGATGTTTGCTGGCTTGAAGTTATGACCGAGAGTGTACATTGGGATGAGAGGAGTGTAACCAGCCTCATCACCGAAGTCGTATTCGAACTTACCCTTTGTGAGCTTTGGACAGCTTGCAGGCTCAGCTGCGATGAAACGAGTGTTCTTCTCGCCAGAGATATTGTGGCGCATGAAAGGCATTGAGATACCGCCGAAGTTCGAACCGCCACCGAAGCAACCGATTACGATGTCTGGATATTCGCCAGCCTTCTCCATCTGCTTCTCTGCCTCAAGACCGATGATTGTCTGATGGAGAGTAACATGGTTGAGAACTGAACCAAGAGTATATTTGCAGTTAGGAGTTGTAGTAGCGAGTTCAACAGCCTCAGAGATGGCAGTGCCGAGAGAACCTGGGTGTGTAGGATCCTTTGTGATGATGTCCTTACCAGCGCGTGTTGACATTGATGGAGAGCCTTCTACTGTAGCACCGAAAGTACGCATGATGGAACTGCGGTAAGGCTTCTGCTGCATAGAGATCTTTACCTGATAAACAGCGCACTCAAGACCATAGACTCTTGCTGCGTAAGAGAGGGCAGCACCCCACTGGCCAGCACCTGTTTCTGTGGTTACATTTGTTGTGCCTTCCTTCTTGCAATAATAAGCCTGAGCGATAGCAGAGTTGATCTTGTGAGAACCGAGAGGGTTAACACTTTCGTTCTTGAAATAGATGTGGGCAGGAGTGCCGAGAGCCTTCTCAAGTTCGTAAGCACGAACGAGAGGAGTACAACGATACATGCGATACTTCTCCTGGATCTCTTCAGGGATGTCAATCCATGCATCAGTCTGGTTGAGTTCCTGTTCGCAGCATTCGCGAGCGAAAATGTGTGCGAGATCATCAACACCAAGAGGTTCCTTTGTTGCAGGATGAATCATTGGCATTGGCTTGTTCTTCATGTCTGCCTGAATGTTGTACCACTGTTTAGGCAGCTCATCCTCCATGAGGAGATAGCGTTTTTGTTTCATGTTGGTTTAGTATTGAGGGTTTAGGTTATATTGAGACCCCAGCAGAGAACTGCTGGGAATAATCTTTGGTTTACTGAGGGCGTATTTAGAACATTTTGCTGACGCGGTTAATGCCGGCAACGAGGGTGTCGATTTCTTCTTTCGTGTTATAGAGTGCAAAGGAAGCGCGAACGGTTCCGCTGATGCCAAGAGCATCCATGCAAGGCTGTGCGCAATGATGACCAGTACGGACTGCTATGCCGAGGCGGTCGAGGAGCGTTCCCATGTCGAGGTGATGGATATTGCCCACCAGGAAAGAAATCACGGCATCCTTCTCCTTTGCAGTACCGAAGATTCGCATTCCTTCTATCTCCTGCATCTTCTGCATGGCATAATGGAGAAGTTCTTGCTCATGAGCGTGAATCTTGTCCATGCCGATGCCCTGCATATAGTCAATGGCAACTGCAAGGGCGTGAGTGGCAACATAGTCAGGAGTGCCGGCTTCGAACTTGAAAGGAAGTCGCTCGAAGGTGGTCTTTTCCCATGTTACCTTGTCAATCATCTCACCACCGCCCTGATAAGGAGGCAGTTTCTCGAGCCATTCTTCCTTGCCATAGAGCACGCCAACACCTGTAGGGCCGTACATCTTATGACCAGAGAACGCGAAGAAGTCGCAGTCTATGTCCTGAACATCAACAGCAAAGTGCGGAGTACTCTGAGCGCCATCCACAAGGACTGGTACGCCATGTTCATGCGCCATCTTGCAGATTTCCTTTACAGGGTTCACAGTTCCGAGGACATTTGAGACATGGGCTACGCAGAGAAGACGGATGCGACTCCAGTCTAGACCCAGACCTTCCCCCAGCCCCTTCCTTTCAGGACGGGGAGAAATTACCTTATCCAGATGGTCATATCCCTCCCCGTCCTGAAAGGAAGGGGCTGGGGGAAGGTCTTCTAGGTCCAATTCGCCCTGTTCGTTGAATGGGATATGCTTGATAATGAGCCCATGTTTCTGAGCCTGAAGCTGCCAAGGAACGATGTTCGAGTGGTGCTCCATCTCAGTAGTGATGATAATATCACCCGGCTTGCACATTGCCTCACAGAAGCTTGAAGCCACGAGATTGATGCTTTCCGTCGTGCCACGAGTGAAGATTATCTCCTCAATCTTCTTGGCATTGATGAACTGTCTTACAATCTCACGCGAAGCTTCGTGGAGGTCTGTTGCCTGCTGCGAAAGATAATGCACACCGCGATGCACATTGGCGTTCACGTTGTAGTATTCATTGGCAATGGCTTCCACCACGCAGCGAGGTTTCTGCGTTGTGGCTGCATTGTCGAGATATATGAGAGGTTTGCCGTAAACTTCGCGCGAAAGAATCGGGAAGTCGGCGCGTATAAGGGAGTTCATAGTAGTAAGCCTCTCCCCCCAGCCCCCTCCCCGATTATGGGGAGGGGGAGGGATATGTTTTGTAGGATGAGGGTGTTTACTGTTTTTAAGATATTTGTTTAATGTAATTACTCCCCCTCCCCATAATCGGGGAGGGGGTAAGGGGGTGAGGCTTATTTACTTGCAAAGTTTACAACCTTCACACTTACTGAGTTCTCCGCGGAAGCGCTTTTCCACGAGGTAATGCAAGCGGTCGCGGAGAGGAGTGAGTGCTATCTGGTCAATCACTTCATAGACGAAAGCCTGCTGGAGAAGCGTCTTTGCTTCCTTCTCCGAGATACCACGCTGACGCATATAGAAGAGCGCTTGGTCGTTGAGTTGACCGACTGTAGAGCCGTGAGAACACTTCACATCGTCGGCATAGATCTCAAGCATTGGCTGAGTCCACATGCGAGCCTGCTTTGTGCAGCAGAGGTTGCGGTTTGTTTCTTCCGAAGAAGTCTTCTGCGCATCCTTGCGAACGAGTATTCTTCCGGCGAAAGCACCTGTGGATTCGTCGTCAAGAACATACTTGTAGAGCTGGTGCGAAGTGCAATGTCCAACGGCGTGATCAATGACAGTATTGTTGTCAACATGCTGTTTCTTGTCGGCTATCACACAACCGTTGAGGAAACACTCTGCGCCTTCGCCAGCGAGCTGAAGGTCAAGTTGATTGCGAGTGTTGCCGTTATGGAGCGTAATTACATTGTGATGCACGGTGCTATCAGCCTCCTGCTTTATGTAAACGTTCGAAATGCGATTGTTCTTGTAATGGGTTTCCTCAAGGCAGTACATCTCAAGGTGCGCACGACTGCCAACGCTTGCCTCCACAACCTGTGTTGTAAGGAACTCGCGGTCGTCGGCAGCATGGTCGCAGAAGAGCAACTTTATCTCAGCATCCTCCTCAAGAACCACAAGCACGCGGCGGTTTACCATCAACGGAACATCAGAACGAAGGATGTTGATCACCTGAACAGTCTTGTCCACCTTCACGCCTTTTGGCACATAGACCATCAGGCCGTCCTGCGCAAGCATGGTGTTCAAAGCGGTTAAGACCCCCTCCGACTCCCCCACACGGGGTAGGGAAGTCCCATCAAGGGAAGCTTCTTTTCCTGACATAATAGCCAACTTGCCGTAGTACTTCTCCACAATCTCCGGCTGCTGCTCAGCGAAAGTCTTTAGGCTACCGATGAAAACGCCCTCAGGCAGCGTAGCCTTTGGCATCACCTTCGTGTAGAACTGGTCGTTTACGATGAAGTAGAGTAAGGTAGAGAGGTTCGGCACATCACATTTGAACGCGTCGTAAGGGTTGGCAGGAATCTCAAGACGATTGAGGTTCAATCCATAGTCGGGTGCCAACATCGCAGGGATGTCGGTATATTTGTAGCGCTCCACCTTCTTTGTAGGCAGCGGTTCACTGCAGAAAGCAGCGAAAGCCTCATCGCGCTTTGCATTCATCACAGGCGCACCATGCTTGTCTATCATGGCGCGACACTGGTTGAATATGTCTATATATTGTTGCTTAGGCATTTGTTATCCACTTAAATCCGTCAGTATCAATCTTCTTAGCGAGCTCAGGGCCACCAGTTTCCACAATCTTTCCCTGATAGAGGATATGGATTGTAGTAGGCTTGATGAGTTCGAGGAGGTGGGCATAGTGAGTGATCACGATGCAAGAAGTCTCTGGAGTCTTCAGCTTGTTCACACCTTCTGCCACGATGCGCATAGCGTCAACATCAAGACCAGAGTCAGTCTCGTCGAGAATGCTCAGCGTTGGCTCAAGCATAGCCATCTGGTAAATCTCGTTACGCTTCTTCTCACCACCAGAGAAACCCTCGTTTACGGAGCGGTTTGCGAGCTTGTTGTCGAGCTCAACGATCTTGCGCTTCTCACGAGAAAGCTTAAGGAACTCTGAGGCGTTGAGCGGTTCCAAGCCCTGATACTTGCGCTTTTCGTTGATGGCAGCACGCATGAAGTTGGTCATAGACACTCCCGGAATCTCCACAGGATATTGGAACGAAAGGAAAAGTCCCTCATGAGCACGGTCTTCCGGTGCCATTTCAAGGAGGTTCTTTCCGTTATACCAAGCCTCGCCCTCAGTCACTTCATAGAGCGGATTGCCCACGAGTACTGCAGAAAGCGTGGATTTTCCCGAGCCATTAGGGCCCATGATGGCGTGAATCTCACCAGTAGGAATGGTTAGATTGATGCCTTTCAGTATTTCTTTGTCGCCGATTTTGGCGTGTAGATTCTTTATTTCAAGCATTGTCTTATAATATATTTCGCGTGCAAAATTACGAATAAGTGAGAGAAAAAACAAATTTTATTTGATTTTTTTCCGAATGCAAGTAATCTAGACGAAGTTTTTTCGGAACCTTCGTGACAAAATAGTATCAGTCGAAATTGCCTCATCATGCGCCTTTTTGCTTGATTTGTAACTTGTTGATAATCAATCTGCTACGAATCCTTTCAAAAACTTAGCGGAAAACGACTAAAAACTCAGCGGGAAATGACCAAAAACTCTATGACTTTTTACCCAAAACTCAGCGAGTTTTTATCCGTATCCCATAGACTTATCTTCCAGAGGGGCAATTCTGACAAAATAGTATCAATACAAAAGCGCCGCTCTTTCATCAAGAGCAGCGCCTTCTATTCACGATTGTATTATTAAGTATAGTATAAAGAAAATATTCTAATTATTGAACACCTTCAGGGTGTCTTTCTGCAAAGAGTCGATCTTCTGAACCTGAACATCGGCAACATTCTTGCCGGAAACAGGTCTCATTGTTGCGACTCCTGTCTGCTCTCTGCCGGTATCCTGGAAGAGTGCTTGCGAAGCATTGCCGATTGTTATGACCACAGCTACTATGGCAGCAGCGCGGAAGAACGGCTGAAGAGACTTCAATACAGAGCGAGCCATCAGAGACGCTGTAGGCAACTTCACAACCTTCATGCTGTCTGTGCTATCCTGAGCATCAATCATCTTCATCATCTTTTCGTCAAAGTCAGCACCTAGACAGTCCACTTCTGGCTCACTCTGTTCATATATGAATAGATCACGATACTGAACCAAGCTTTCGGGAACATCTTCCTGATGGAAGAATGTGCGGAGAATCTTCTCCTCTTCTACGGTAGTCTCACCGTTGAAGTAAGCTTCCAAGAGTTGTTCAATGTATTTATAGTCCAGTGTCATGAGGATTGTCTATCCGAGTTTTTAGTAGTGTTTGATGAATTGATTCTTGATAGCCTGTCGGGCTCTGAAGATGTTTGTCTTTACCTGTTGCTCAGTAATTTGTAGCATTTCGGCGATTTCCTTGTAGGTTTTCTCTTCGAAGTCTCGCAGTTGGAGGCAGAGTTTCTGGTTTTCCGGGAGCGTATCTATTATTTGCTTCAGCCGTGCCATGCGTTCGTTGTTCAGCATCTTCTGCATCGGACTGTCGGCGGCATCCGCAGTAGGGAGTTTGCTTGTAACGCCTTCATCTTCAATACCTTTGACCTTTCTTCCCGCACGCTTGGTGCAATCGACTGCGAGATTCCTGCAAATCGTTGTGGCGAAGGCCTGGATGGAATCGATGTTCTCCCATTCGTCGCGCTTGTTCCAGCATCTTATCAGCGTTTCCTGCACGACATCTTCCGCGTCCTCACGGTTGAGCGTGATGCGGAGGGCCAAGCGAAAGAGCAAGTCTTTCATCGGCAATATGTCGGTTTGGAAACTGACTGTTTTCATCTGCTTCTATTTTAATGACGATTGAGGTTTCAAAAAGTTACAGGAAATTGCGAAAAATTTTCAAAAAAGTTGAATTCCACGCTGCAAAAGTAGCAATTTTATTCCGTTTTCGCCTTATTTTTTAGAGTTTTTTAGAGTTTTTCATTGTTCAAAATGGCGGTAAAGTTCTAATTTTAAGAACATTTAAGATAAAAACTTTATACTCTTAGGGTAGTTTTGCGTAATTTTGCATTCGAAATGAAAAGGATATACAACATAATTCTATTAGCAATACTAGGCTTTACCCCTACTTATGCCCAACGAACACTTACGCTTGAAGAGTGTAGGCAACTGGCCATAGAGGGCAACAAGAAACTATCAATTGCAAAGGTAAAGGGCGATATTTCAGCCAATCTGCATGAGTCTGCCAAGACTCTTGCGCTGCCTCGTGTCAATGCCGTGCTCGGTTATGAGCATTTCGGCAGGGAGATGTCGTTGCTGAACAATTCGCAGAAGTCAACGCTCTCCAATCTCGGAACCAATGCTGGCACAGGCATTTCCACACAGTTTTCCGACCTTCTGACGAAGATGGCTCTCGGCGGTATAATCTCTCCAGAACAGGCACAAAGCATCGGTAAGGAGATGGGACAGACCATGCAGGGTGTTACCGACGGACTCAATGCCGTAGGAAAGGAGATCAAGAACGGTTTTCGCACCGACACCCGCAACATCTTCGCTGGTGCAGTGATGGTGACTCAGCCGGTTTACATGGGTGGTGCAATAAACACTGCCAAGGAGATGTCTGCCATTTCCGAAAGGATTAGCGAGACCACCCTTGAGCAGACTCGCCAAAATGCTCTGTATGAAGTGGATAACACCTATTGGCTCATCGTGCAACTTGCTCATAAAAAGAAACTTGCCGACAAATACACGGAGCTCGTAAGCAAGCTGAGCAGCGATGTGCAGAAGTGCATTGACGAAGGCGTTGCCACTCGTGCTGACGGACTGAAAGTGAATGTTGCGCTCAATGAGGCAGAGATGACACAGCTGAAAGTTGATGACGGCATAAAACTGGCAAAGATGCTTCTCTGCCAGCAATGCGGCCTACCTATAGAAACAGACATCACTCTTGCAGACGAAAACACGGAAGACATCAGCGCGAAAGCGTCGGCTGATCTCGTGGCAAAGATTGGAAACACGGAAGATTTCTACAATCGCCCGGAACTGCAACTCCTTCACCACGCTACAGAGCTTGCGAAGAAATCGCAGGATCTCATCAAGGCTGGCAATCGTCCGCAGATACTTGCCACGGGCGGTGTGCTTGTAAGCAATCCGACAGTGTTCAACGGTTTCGAGAAGAAGTTTGGCGTAGATTGGACAGTGGGCATCATGGCTCGCATTCCTATCTGGGACTGGAAGGACAATGAATACAAGATAAAGGCTGCCAAGGCTGCAACGAACATTGCTGAGATGGAACTCCAGGATGCTACGGAACTCATTGAGCTTCAGGTGTCTCAGAACAAGTTCAAGATTGCGGAGGCACAGCGCAAACTCAATGTTTCGAAGAAGAATATCGAGAAGGCGGAAGAGAATCTTCGCTGTGCAAATCTCGGTTTCTCGGAAGGTGTCATGACATCGACAGAAGTGATGGCAGCCCAAACAGCATGGATGCAGGCAGAAACGCAGCGCATAGACGCAGAGATAGAACTCGTGCTTGCGCAACTTAGTCTAAAGAAGAATCTCGGAAGGATGTAAAACTATAAAAAAGGACTCATGAAACAAACTATAAATGTTATACTCGGCATCGCACTTTTCGCACTCGTAGTAGGTGCCGTAGCTGCCATCGGCCACTTCACAATCGGTCAGGAGCAGAAAGATGAAAGCATACAGGGCCAGGTGGAAGTGGAGGAATACCGCGTATCGTTCAAGATTCCTGGCAGAGTAAAAGATATATATGTACGCGAGGGCGACCATGTGAAAGCTGGTGACCGCCTTGCTCTCCTTGACGCTCCTGACATTGAAGCGAAGAAGGATCAGGCAACAAGCGTGGAACTAGCCGCTGCTGCAATGACTGACATGGCTAACAATGGCGCTCGTGAGGAGCAGATTCGCGGTGCCAAGGAACTCTGGGAGCAGGCAAAGGCTGCCAAGGAAATCGCAGAGAAGTCGTACGAACGCGTGAACCGTCTTTATGAAGGCGGTGTGATGACTGCACAGAAACGCGATGAAACTCTCGCTATGCTCAAGGCTTCCACAGCACAATGTGAGGCTGCAAAGAGCCAGTACGACATGGCTGTGAAGGGCGCTCGCGAGGAAGAAAAGCGTGCCGCAGCAGCAAAGCGCAGTCAGGCGCAAGGCGTTGTGAAGGAAGTCAACTCATATCTTAACGAGACTGTTCAGCGTGCTGAGTTCGACGGAGAGGTTGCTGCCATCTATCCGAAGGTGGGTGAGCTCGTAGGTTCTGGCAGCCCTATCATGACAATCGCCATGATGGACGATGCTTGGGGCACATTCAACATCCGTGAAGACAAGCTCAATGGAATGAAGATAGGTTCTGTAATCACAGCATATTGCCCTGCTTTCGACAAGGAAATAAAGCTGAAGGTATTCGCAATGAAGGATCAAGGCACCTACGCCACTTGGAAAGCTACGAAGGAAAAGGGGCAGTATGACATCAAGACTTTCGAGGTAAAGGCTCGTCCCGTACATGCCATCGACGGACTTCGCCCTGGTATGAGTTTGATACTGAAGTAGGCCTCTCCCCCCCAACCCCCTCCCCATAATAATGGGAGGGGGAGGAATTAGCTTAGGGGGATGAAATTTATAATTCAAAATTGATGAAGAAACTCATACAACAAGATACAGCACACAATACATATTCCTCCCCTCCCATAAGGGGGAGGGGTAAGGGGGTGGGGCTTTTCCTCTATATTATAGCCCCTGTGTTCGTCATCATCTTCTTCACATCATTGATGACGGACGGACTTCCTATGGAACTTCCCATAGGTGTGGTTGACCTTGACAACTCGTCAACCACCCGAACGCTCATTCGTAGGGTCGATGCGTTTCAGTCAACTTCCGTAAAGGAGGTCTATCGCTCGGAAGCGGAAGCCAGGGAGGCGTTGGAGAAATGCGATATCTACGGCTACATTGTATTCCCTTCTGACATGAGCAGCAAGGTGACATCCATGCGCCAGCCTGCTATACATATATATTATAATGCAGCATTCTTCACTGCCGGCACTCTCGCTTACAAGGATTTGCGTACCATCGCAACATTGGCAAAGGCGGCTGTCGGTCAGGCTAAGTTGCAAGCCAAAGGTGCAACGCAGCAGCAGATAGACACTTTCCTGCAACCTGTGATGCTCGATACTCACATGATAGGCAACCCTTGGACGAACTACAATGCCTATCTTTCTACGATGATCATCCCTGGCTTGATAATAATGTTCGTCGGAATGATGAGCATCTACTCGCTTGGCTCGGAGTTTCGTGAAGGTCGTGTGCGTGAAACGCTGAAGAAAAGTGGCAATAATATATGGCTTCTTCTCGCAAAGAAACTCCTGCCTATTGCTGCCATTTATATCGTCATAATGCTCTGCTGCCAGCTCTACTTCTATACTTATCTGGACTTTCCGCATGAAGGCAGTTGGTGGGTGATATTCGTTCTCTCCGTACTCATGGTATTGGCAGCACAAGGCGGCGCGGTGTTCCTCTTCGGACTCTTCCCGCATTTCCGCATGTCGCTCAGTATATGCTCGTTGTGGAGCGTGCTGAACTTCTCCATGTCTGGCACGGCATATCCGATAGCTTCCATGGATCCGATGATACAGACAATGTCTTATCTCTTCCCGTTGCGCCATTATTTCATGGCATATCAACTCAACATCTTCCATGGTTACGGACTGGAATATTCTTACCTCTGGGTATTCGGACTGATATTCTTCGCAGCCCTGCCTCTCCTCGTGGCTTGGAACATCAAGCGTGCCTACGAGAAGTGGGAGTATGAAGCGTAAGAATAAGCCTCTCCCCCCAGCCCCCTCCCCCTATAATGGGAGGGGGAGGAATTACATAAAGTGGATGAGGTAATATCGCATTGAAGTTTGAAACATAAATAATTACTGAATATAAACAACAAAAAACTCCTCCTACAAAACATATTACTCCCCCCCAAAAATGTTACTCCTATCTTTCGTTCGCCCCCTAAGGGGGGAGTTAGAGGGGGCTGGGGAGGGGGTAAGGGGGGAGAGGCTTGTATGAAAACTCTCCGTTCCATATTCACAGATTCCGGCGTATTGCTGCTTTCAATCATCGTACCGCTGGTTTATCCGTTGCTTTATTCGTGGATATACACGAATGAGGTGACGAGAGAAGTACCCGTGTGCGTGGTCGATTTGTCAAGAAGCGCAAGCTCGAGGGAGTATATCCAGAAGATTGACGGCACTCCCGACCTCAAGGTTGCTGCCCAATGCTCCGATATGAAGGAGGCTGAGCGACTTCTTGCCGAACAGAAAGCTTACGGAATAATCTATTTCCCTACAGACTTCGCGAAGAAGACAGCCCGCATGGAGCAGTCGTTCGTCAGCGTATATATAGATATGAGCTTCATGCTGTATTACAAGACTATATACATGACGCTAACGAACCTCAATCTGCAGTGCAATTCGGCGATACAATTGAAACTGGCACAAAACAAGACCGACCGCGAAGACCAGCTTCAGGCGGCGTCGATAAAGATAGAGGAACACAGCATGTATAACACCACTGGCGGCTACGGAAACTTCCTTCTGCAAGCGGTAATCGTGCTCATTATCCAGCAAACCCTCATTCTTGGCATATCATTGCGTGCCGGTTGGAATCGACAACTTCGAGACCTCGGCGGAAGAAAGGGCAATGCGGAAAACGGAACTGCCATCTATCTGCGCAAGAAGATGTCAACCTATGGGTCCATCCTAAAGGACTATTGGGGCATTTTCCTCTCATACGGTGCTGTTTATCTCGTAATGGCAACATACGTATTGCTCGTCACGCCAAAGATCTTCGGCTTTGCACAGCGCATAGAGTTCCACGATTTCTGCGTACTCCTCGTGCCGATGCTCTTCGCCATGCTCAATTTTGCGATGGCGATAAGCACCATCTTCAAGCGTCGCGAAGACTGTATGATCTGCATTGTGTTCTCTTCTCTTCCAATGCTTTTCCTTGTTGGCGTATCATGGCCAGAAGCTTCCATACCAGAGTTCTGGGAGTATGTAGCGTGGTTCATCCCTGGCACTCCAGCCGCTCGTGCCTTTGTGCGCCTCAATGAGATGGGAAGTAGTCTTGAAAGCGTCTATCCATACCTTGCCGCACTCGTCGTACAAGGTCTTTTCTACATGCTTATCTACTTCATCCGCCAGCTCAGCTTCAGAACAAGAAAGCCGTAAGCAATTTCCTCACGGAATGCCTACGGCTTTTCTCAGGTACTATAATAAACAAACAATTTGAGTTTTTATCCAGCGTCCTAATGGACTAATGAAAGCGCGGTTAGATTGTTCCCCATCCGTCGCCTTCAACAGCATCAATGCCGAACTGCTCGTAGTCAGGTGAAAGGCTTTGTGTATTGTCTTCTACGCCTTCAATCTTCATGTTGCCATATTCCACGCCCTTCTGTCTGCTTATAGCGTACAAAAGAGGCTCAACGCGCAATTTGTGTATGTTTGTGGCAGGGGAGATATATTGCTTTTTCATCATCTTTTCGTTTTTCGGTTTTACTATTCACTTTAGTGCAATAACAAGTTTACCAGCTTATTACCGAGTCTTACTTAACCAGAATTTTCTTACCGTTCTTGATATAGAGACCTGCTGGGAGGTTGTCGCCGTTCATAAGCACACCATTGATAGTGTAAACCTTGTTGTCGCGAACCTCGTCATTACCGCAAACAATTTCTACCTTCTCAATCTCGGTAGTTTCGTCGTCCTCATCGCCGAAGAATGACTTAACAGCCATGGCGCGTTGGATTGGTGTAACACCTTCAAAGAATGTGGCAAGATCTGACTGTCCGTCAGCTGCGCTAAGCTGAATATAAGCTGTATTCTGGTGAGCAGTACCGCCAGGAATGTAAGTTCCATCAACATTCTTGCCTCTATAGAATACATATTCGTGACGATAGCGATTGTTTACAACTGGTTTGTCAGTACGCTCTACGAGAATATAGCTGTTCACCTTAATATGAGTTTCAGAGAGGATTGGTGAGAACAGATAGTCAATGCCTTCTGCCGAACGAGTTTCTGGGTGAAGAGTACCGGTGATTCTGTCAAATCCCCAACTATTGAAATGCCACTTGCTGCCGTCGTGTGTTACATACTCGTTAGGAGTAGTGCCTCCTGGCTTTATCATGTAAGGGAAGTGGTGGAGGATACCTTCTTTTCCAGTACCAGTATATTCATGGATTTCGCCATCCTCCTTATGAGGACTTACATAGTCGGTATAATCTGTGCCATCATATTCTCCTGTGCGGTCGCCCATAACAGACTTGCGGAACTCGAAGCGAAGCACCTTTTCAGATCCTGTTGACTGACGGATTACCTTGCTGAAACGACAAACCTGAGTATCATTACCGAATACCTTCTTGATCTCGTCAACACTCATGTTGAAAGGAAGGGCTATAGTGTACCACTGATCCAATTCAAACTCAAAATCGAAATCTGCGTTGCACATGCCGATGATGAACTGATAAAGACCGCGGCGGTCGATGCTGTTGTTAGTATCAGAGTATGCTGCACCTGGCTGATACTGGTCAGCAGTACGCAGAGGTTGTCCGTTCCACTGATAACCAGCCTGTGCGATAGCGAAGCCCGTTGACATCTGGTTTTGTGAAGGCCATATCATGTCATAACCGTAGAACTGGTCCTTAAGACCTGGGTCAACCTGGGAGCTTACGTATGCATTCCAATCTATCTTTTTGGACTGTACCTGCTGGATGAAATATGGTGTCCAACCTTCTGGAGTGTAAAGACAAGAAGGGTCGCCTGGCATGTATGGTTGGTCTTCTGGCAACATCTTATACACACGAGTCTCGTCCATATATTGCGACTGATACTGCTTAGGGAAGTGGAGAAGACAAACAAGAACTCTTTCGTTGATTGGCTTGTCATAGTAGTCGAAACGAGTAACCTCCGGATTTATCTCATTGAAATAACCTTCAAGGTGAGCTGTGTTGTTACCCATCTGTGTCTCGCCAGAGAATGCAAGCGTATGAACGAATTCAGGTGCAGGGCCTGTGAAGTAAACGTCCTGGAGACTTGGTGATGGAGAGAATGCGCCTTGGTCAATTCTTCTGATAAAGTAAGGCATTGTCAACACTTCCACATTAAGACCTGCGAATGCGTATGCACCAATCTTCTCGATGGAATTAGCAAGTTTGAGTTCTGTGAGTTTCTTGAATGCTTGGTTATCGTACTGCGCATAAACGCTTGAGAAACCGCCAGCAATCTCTGTCCAACCCTCAGGGATAGTGAGAGAAACAAGGTTGCATTGGTTCTGGTCGTTTAGACCTGTGAAGAGCTTGTTGAAACCTGCTGGGAGAATTGTATATGCAGGATCACTAGTGTCTGGCTTTGGAAGTACAAGACGAGTTACGTTTGTAAGGTTGCGTGGAACATCATTAGAATCGTAATTTGTATTTGTTATTGTAGGAATGCCAGAATAAGCTATAGCATTATTACCATTGACGTTCTTGATCTCTGTTTTAAATGGACCTATCATTGTAGCACCGCTAAAGTCGAGCGACTTGCCTTCCTCCTCTGTCAAAGCGGTAAATGCATTTGCATCCGTACCTATTGCATGAACAAGCTGTTCTATGTTGAAACTATTGATGTTACCCATCACTTTGATGTTCTTAGCTTGCTTGAACTCTGCTAGCAGGTCTATCTGTGCCTGTGAACCTGCTTGTGTAGCAGTTCCATCTGTATCTACTACAGTAAACTTCGCGATAATGTCATTTCCTGTTTCCTCAGGACTTGAAAGATAAGCAACCCAGCTGCCGTCAGCCTGCTTCATGAGATAAGCCCCCTTGATAGAACCTTGGATGGTGATAGGTGCTTTGGCTGTAGCACCTACATAATTGTCACGATCCTTTGGACTAAGTGTAGCCAAGACATAGAATGTCTGTGATGCCTGGTCATTGGAAACTGTCACCACGCCCGTCGTGGGGTCAACACTTGCTGAACCAGGAATCTCACCTTCGAGTGTATATCTGATAGTGTACTTTGAAGCATCAAGCATAGGTGCATTGGTGTCTGTAAAAGGAATAATCTCTACGGATGGAGTGCTTGCAAAAGTGCCGTTGCCATTATCAGATGCAGCAAGGGAAATCCTGTATTCTGCAGGATTGATTGTGAAATCGAATGTGCGCTCCCAAGTACGATAATCAGGTGTTTTTGATTCGAACCTAGCAGTTGCCTTTGCCTTGCCCACTTTGTTGGCAATGAGCAAACCGGTACTTTCATCAACGGTAATGACATCCGTATAGCCTGCTACAGGCACAACAGAATATGATGCCTCATACGCATCTGCTGGTAATGTCGTGACTTGCAATGGACAAGGATATTCCTGTCCAACCTTCAACACATCATAAAGAACTGCACCTTCTACAGGGAGTTCTGGCTTATTGTCATTGCCTTGTGCCCATGTTGAAGCGAATGATAGTAGCGTGACGCTCAACAAAAGAAAAAACTTCTTCATAATAATTGTTTGTTTTATATATTATTCTCATTAGTGTCCCGTTAAAATTGGGACGAAGTTAAATTTAATCAAATAGTCCCTC